>JADHXI010000082.1 GCA_016783065.1 Desulfobacteraceae bacterium
CCCTTCACCTCGCCAGACTCGCATATCTCCTACTTTGTAGATACACTACCGGGCGGTTGACTAAACCTTACCCGGGAGGGCTTAGGCTTTCGCCTTCCCTCTCAACTACGAACCAGAGCCAGGTTCGAACCGTGCATTAAGCATTTATCTCAAATCCGTTGAAAATAGTCAAGAATTGGTTTTGCAGCCTTCTGTTTCTCAGCCTTTTGAAATTCCAGGAGTATATAGGAATCCTGCAATCGAGCCGAAAGTCAAAAACTGCCTATTTTTCTAATTCTTGCTTAACAGCAAGACCAACCTTTTCCAGAGTATAGGGCTTCTTTATGTACTTGCCTGCCCCCAATTCTTGGGCCAAGTCCACCTCTTTGGTTTTGGCATACCCACTGGCGATGATTGCCTTCTGTCCGGGATGAATCTTTATGATCTCCTCATAGGTCTCACGTCCGTTGATCCCTTTTGGCATGACCATATCAAGGACGATCAGGTCCACGGGGTTCTCCTTCACATATTCAATGGCCTTTTCCCCACTTGAAACAGCTTCAGCGCTATAACCCAGTCTGGTCAACAACCAGCATGCGATCTCTCTTTGACTTTCTTCATCGTCAACTACCAGGATCTTCTCTCCATGCCCTTGATATTCTTCCAAAGGAATCTCCTCTTTCTCAAGGGTCAACATCTCTCTTGTCACAGGAAAATAAAGCTTAAAGGTAGTCCCCTGCTTACTGCTTCTCACGTCTATGTACCCTTTGTGATCTTGTACTGCATTCCACACAACAGCCAGACCCAAACCTGTACCACTTCTACCCATCACCTTTTTGGTATAGAAGGGCTCAAATATTCTATCCAGGTCTTGAGGGGATATTCCGGAACCATCATCTGATACGGCCAATACCACATATTCACCTATGCGCACATCTTCGTATCCCCTTAGGGGTTTGTCCACATATTGATTCATGGTGGATACGGTGACCGTGCCCTTGCCCTCAATGGCCTCCGAGGCATTGGTTACAAGATTCATCAAGATCTTTTTGACGTGAGTGGCTGAAGAAGTGATATTCAACAATTCAAAATCAAGCCTAGTTTTGAAATTGATCGATGGGTAAGTTTTTTCGAGCTTTTGGTGTTCAGCAGAATCCAGATATTCTTCGATCGTGGTATTCAGATTCAGGACTTCTTTACCGCCAGCCACCCCTCTGGCAATGGTAAGCAGGTCTGCCACCACATCAGCAGCCCTCATCCCTGATTCCTGCATGCCCTTTATTGGTTTCCTGAGCGGGCTGTCTTCAGGTAGATCCATCAAGAGGATTTCCGGATAGTTTACGATGCCTGAGAGAATGTTATTCAGGTCATGAGCAATACCTCCTGCCATAAGCCCCATCGCTTCCATTTTCTGGGCTTTTTGGAGTTGGTCCTGAAGCCTTCTTGTTTCAGTGATGTCCTGATTCGTTCCAAAAAAGCGAACCGGGGCACCGGTTTCATCATATTCCACCTCTCCGCGGTCTCCTATAATCCTTTCTGAGCCCTCTATGGGGATGGTTCGGAATTCAAAATCAAAGGCCTGTTTGTTTTCCGCTGCTTGTTTTAGCACTGAGGTGACACGTTCTCTGTCCTCCGGGTGCACGCGGGACAGAAAGGTTTCAAAAGAAGGCTGTGCTGGATCTCCCGGGGTTAGGCCAAGATTGCGATATATCTCATCAGACCACTGGGCACGGTTGAGGTTCAAATCGCGGCTCCAGTTCCCAATGTGGGCGATCTTTTGGGCCTTGTCTAAATTCTCTTTGCTCTCCCAAAGCGCCTCATTTGCGCGTTTGCGCTCTGTTTCATGTCTTTCATTCAGCAATCTGGCGTGAAGAATTGGGGATATACGGTCAGCGATGGCTTCTAACAATTCTTTGTCGTCCTCGGTATACTCCGTGGGCTTGTCCCCGACCATGAGATTTCCTATGGACTCTCCTTTGTGAATGATAGGTGTAGCCAAAGCCCTGCTTATAGGCATATGACCATCAGGGATTTTGAAAGGTCCATTGGAAGAGAAGCTCTTTTTCTCTATGAGAGCTCTTGCCCACAGGGCGTCATCCCATGTGTCACGGGGAAAAAAGATACCCTTATCCGGCATCTTACATTCATCCCAGATATCTCTCGTCATAGAGGGAACGATCCTGTCTCCATTCTCGTCAATGTATGCGAAGGTCCCGTACGGGCTCTCCATGGCTTCTAAGACAACTTGCAGCACCTCCCCATACATTTCGTCGTCGGGAATGGTAAGAAAGATGTCTGCGATCCGGTTCCTGATGTTCAACTGTTTTTCTGACTCCCGCACCGCCTCCTCTGCCTGCTTGCGCTCGTCGATCTCTTTCTCCAGTCTCTCTACAAGTTCCTCAAGATTATCCATGTGGTGGCGTAAGCTTTTTGACATCGAATTAAATGCGGTTGCCAGTTCGTTCAGTTCTCTGCCTGGAGGTAAAGGGATTTCTCCACCTAAGTACTCCTCACTACTTGAAATTTGAAGTGCTTTTTCGTGAAGCATAGAGAGAGGCTTAAAAATCAAACGTCTGTGATATAAGTACAAACCGCCAAAAAGGACAAAAAGAAGAGTCAGTAACAACACAGAGAGCCTTAGAGAAAACCGGTTAGCATTCTCATATGCTGGTGATAGTGGCACCCTAATTGAAATGGCATGTACCGAATCCCCTATTTTACGGTTAAAGCTTCGCTTTGGGCCATAGTGACGAACCATGTCTGCAGGTGCTTGGTCAGGAGAACCGTGGCAGCGGAGACAGGATTCTTCCATCACCTCACCTTTGCGTAAAAAAACAAGGTAAGGCTTGCCGTCGATAATCTGAACTCTACTGTCTTTTTTCAACTTTGGATTTACATTTAATAAGGTCGATGGTTTCTCCGCAATGGGGGCACTGGAGTCCGCTCATATTTTCAACCAGACCCAATATCGGCATGTTTACCTGACGGCAAAAATTTATGGATTTTCGCACATCAGCCAGAGAAATTTCCTGTGGCGTGGTGACTATCAGGGCCTTGGCGTCTGGAATTGTCTGCGCTATGGTTAAGGGTTCATCGCCCGTTCCGGGGGGAGAGTCGATGACGAGATAGTCCAGAGCCGACCACTCAATGTCTGAAATAAACTGTCTGATGACCCCGATTTTGAGAGGTCCTCGCCAGATCGTAGCCACATCTTTGTTCTCGCCCATGAGGGATTCGATGGAAATGACCTGTAGGTTGGGCATAAAATGGATCGGTATCGCTTTACTAGGATTGATTGATGGCTGGATACCGCCCTTTAGGCCCAATAATCTCGGAATGCTTGGCCCATGCAGGTCTATGTCCATCAATCCAACCCTGTACCCCTCTTGGCAAGAATTATGGAGAGGTACGCAGCCACACTACTTTTACCCACTCCCCCTTTGCCGCTCATGACCAGGATTTTATGCCTGATATGTTTTAGCTTCTCGCTTATCTCGGCATCCTGGAGTTGATGCTGATCGTTTTGGTTATTTAAACCGCAACTTTTTGACATCTCTTCCATTATCATTTAATCTCCTTTTCAATGCTGTGATTAAAGAAACGCACTCAGGGTTTCGCCTGCTCACGGTGATTTCTCCCTTCTCCTTTTACCCCTTTGTCTTTGGGCTTCTCCAGAGGTGAATGCCTAATCCGACGTCGAAAGCCATTTCCCCTGTAACCCGGCATTGAAAACCTCGAATGAGACAATGTCCCTTTTAGATAGGCCTTCAAGACGTCCTCCGGGTTACCAGATATCCCTGAAATGACACGGATACCCGAGGCCATCATCCCCGTGTAATAAGGACGTGAGATGGCTCCGCATATCAAGATATCCACCCCGAGATTCTGTATCCGAAAACATCTTCGATATAAGTCCTGGTCGTCCAGATCTTTCACGAAACGGGATGCCTCTTTCCGGTTTTCCACCTCAATAACCAACAGCCTTGAGGCTGTATCCAAGACGGGTGAAACCCTATTCTCCCAGATTGGTACGGCTATCCTCATGGAATGCTCTCTTTTCCCGGATATGACATCCAGAAGCGATCTTTTAAATTGGGAAGCGGATTTACGCAGAGTGCTCAGAAAAATCTTTTATCAACTTCAATTTCCTAAGCGTTTAACCTTTTTCTATATTTTTGATCTTGGCCTGGATCTCCTCCATCGTATTCGCTAATTTTTTCGCCTGTTCTTTAAGCGCCGTCATTTCCTGCTCCCTGCTCAAAACAACAGAACCCGTCTGGGATAAGCCTTCCGAACCGGATTTGCCCATACCAGCGCCCATGCCGCGGCCCATGCCCATGCCGCGACCCATACCACGGCCCATGCCCATACCACGGCCTATGCCGGGGCGGTCGCCTATGCCGGGATCGCCGCCGAAGCCTTGCGATGGTGTGTCATCCATAGGCTCTGAACCGCCCATGCCGTAATGATCAGCGACATTGGGGTCGGTCGTAGACCTCAGTTCACCCCTTTTATATTTTTCTATAGCCTTTTTTACTGTGCCGGCCTGACCGACAAAAAGTTCAACACCAGCTGCAGACAGGGTGCGTACCGCATTGGGGCCGCAGTCGCCCGTGATCACAGCTTTGGCCCCTTTTGAAGCCACAAACTGGGCCGATTGAATCCCTGCACCGCCTCCCAGTGCTGCATTCTCATTATTAAAGACTTCAAAACTCATATCCCCTGTTTCGACGATAAGAAAATAGGCGCACCTGCCGAAGCGGGGGTCCATGAGTGAATCTAAATCTTTTCCACTGGAACTTATTGCTATTTTCATTTTTAAAGTCTCCTTTAAATTTAATATCTTCACCTGCCCTTCCAAATCAAGTGTCTGTATTTGAATTGGGATCTTCTCCCTGGGATGGTGTTGCAAGGTGCAGGAGCTACTACGTTCTATTCAATTTCTATGTATAGCATTACCCATGCCAATTCATGGAAAACGTGTTAGTATGTGCAACATGTTGGAATTGTTTTAGAATTATTATGAAGATTTGTTTTTGTCGGAGAGGATACTAATTAATAATTGCATTCTTGCAATAGTGTGCAAAAGCAAGTATTGCAATTTAGATCCTGACTTTCGCAGCCTACTTTGTGCTTCAAATTTGTCCTGGAATAGCGGGGGAACTTCCGTTAGCCACGAAATATCAGTACCCGATCATTGGGATCACAGTTGATTCCTGAAGCTCAGGGAAATTGCACACACCGTCCCGTACATGTTCATAATGCCAAAGCAGCCCCCAGAGAGGGCGAGTGAATGGTCAAAGGGAGGGTATTGGTGCGAGGCCCCTGACATTTTTCCTTGACAAAGCGGGAGGAAGCGTATTATTTTAGAAAAACTGACTGATCGCTCAATCAGTTTTGGGTGAATGATATGACCAGGAAAGATGCTATTCTCCAGGCCGCCACAAGACTCTTTTCGATGAAAGGCTTCAAGGAAGCCTCCATGAGCGAGCTTGCCGAAATGACGGGTGTCGCCCAGGGGACGATATTTTATCACTTCAAAAACAAGGAGACGCTTTTTCTCTCTATCCTGGAGCGGATTAGGCAGGATATCGTCGAACGGTTCGATCAGTACATCAAAGAGAACTCATTCGAGACCGGTCTGGAGATGATGGAAGGGGCCGTCTCTTTTTTTCTCCATCTGGCCGGAACCATTGGAGATGAGTTTCTGCTTTTGCACCGCTATGACGCCTATGAATTCGCAGAAATCAATACCACCTGCAGGGCCCATCTCGAGGCAATTTATAACTGCCTCCTGGACATCTTTGAAGGGGCCGTTTTGCTGGGACAAGGGGATGGATCCATACGGGATCTCCCCGCCAGAAAGACGGCACTGATTATTTTTTCCATGGTTGACGGACTCATTCGATTCAAGACCTATAACCTCTACGATGCGGGTGCACTTTACGGCGACCTTATGGCCTCGTGTCGCAGGATCCTACAAAACAACGACGGCAAAAGTTAGGGGCAGGCGCTGCTGATGTTGACCAGGGTTTTACCATTTCTGGACTGGTTCAAGGATTATCGTCCTGGTGTGCTCATGTTGGATGCCCTCGCCGGATTGTCCGTGGCACTGGTGCTCATTCCTCAGTCCCTGGCTTACGCTCAACTGGCGGGTCTGCCCCCATACTATGGGTTGTATGCCTCATTCCTGCCTCCCATAATCGCCGCCCTCTTCGGTTCCAGCCGTCAGCTCGCAAGCGGGCCCGTCGCCGTGGTCTCGCTCATGTCCGCCGCTTCCCTCGAGCCTCTGGCCACCGCCGGCAGCGAAGGTTATATCACCTACGCCATACTCCTCGCTCTTATGGTCGGATTATTCCAGTTTGCTCTCGGCGTGCTCCGACTCGGTCTTGTGGTCAACTTTATCTCCCACCCCGTGGTCAACGGTTTTACCAATGCGGCGGCGATCATCATTGCCACTTCCCAACTCTCCAAGATATTCGGCGTTTACGTGGACAACGGTGATCACTACTATGAAACGATCATCCGCGTCATCAAGGCCGCTGCGCACTATACATACTTGCCCACATTGCTTATGGGGGCGCTCGCGTTTGCCATCATGTATGGTTTCAAGAAAATATCCATGAAGATCCCAACCGTGATTGCAGCCGTCGTTGTGACGACATTTATCTCCTGGGCCGTCGGCTTTGAACAAAATATGGCCGTGGATCTTTCGACCATCGAGTCCTATGAAGCCAGGAATCTCATCGAGAGATTTAACTGGGCTGTAGGTGAAATCCCTCTACTTGTTGAAAAGCGGGCCGCGATGACTGCGGACTTGGACGGGGCCGAGCGAAAAAACGATAAAATGGCCCTGCTTGCAGCCAGGGGAAATGTGGACCGACTCACCTTGCAGATCGAGCAGTACAAATACGAGGCCCATCTCTATAGGCAGAGGTTGAGGCAATTCCTCTTTAGGGGCGTAAAGCGACCCGACGGGCCGCCAATGTTCTATCCCATCGGGGAAATTCCGGGTGAGGCCCCCGGCGACGGCCCAACCTGGCGCATCGAAGTGAACAACGGGCCGCTCCGGACGGATCGACTGGTGCTCATGGGGGGGCGCCGTGATGGGCGTGCTGAAACGCACCCATCTTTTAGAGAAGATCGGAGAGGATCATATCTACACGACTCTGGAAAAGGCCGTCAACGCCATCCATCATGAAACCCATAGAGATGGGGAGGAGGAAACCTGTCCACTCACAACCGTTTGTCGTCTAACCTAATCGAGAGATGAGAAAAGGGGAGGGTAAAATGTCTATCATTGCCGTGTTCAACGGAATTTTTTGCATGGGGGAGCACGTTGTGGGGGACCTGGCCGCCGGGACCGGATACAGAATTGTCACAGACAAAGACCTCGTAGCAGAGGCGACCAGCCTTTCTGGTATGCCTGAAAGCAAAATCGAACGGGCCTTTTCAAGCAAGACCTCGGTGTTCAACAGCTTTACACATGAGAAGGAAAGCTCTATCGCCCATCTCAGGTTGGCCCTGGCCGAAGTCTTCTGCGGCCAGGATTTTATTCTTCACGGCTTTGGGACCCTGCTCATCCCCAAAGAGATCAGCCACGCACTCACGGTCTGCCTCATCGCCGATATGAAATTCAGGACCGGGGCGGCTGCAAAGGCGCAGGGGCTTCCTGAAAAGGAGGCGATAAAGGTTATCCGAAGGGGGGATGAGGACTGTGCGGCCTGGGGCGAATCCATTCTCAGGCAGAACGATCCATGGGATGCCGATCTCTACGACATGGTGATTCCCATGCACAAAACGAGCCTGGAAGAGGCCGCTAATCTTATCCGAAAGAACGCGGAAAAATCGGTCCTCGACCCGACGGAGACCTCCAAAAGGACCTGTGAAGACTTCATGCTCGCCTCCAGGGCCGAAGCGGCCCTGGCCAAGGAGGGACACAACGTGAAGGTAAACGCGAAAGAGGGTGCCCTGACCCTGACCATCAACAAACACGTCCTCATGCTGGGCAGGCTTGAGGAGGAGCTACGGTCCATTGCAGAGAAGCTGGAGGGGGTGACCTCCGTGGAGACAAAAGTCGGTAAGGACTTCCACAGGTCGGACATTTACCGGAAGCATGATTTCGAGGCGCCCTCAAGGGTCCTTCTCGTGGACGATGAGCGAGAGTTTGTCCAGACCCTGTCCGAGCGGCTGATGATGCGTGATATGGGATCGGCCGTGGCATACGACGGGGATACGGCACTCAATTTGATCAAAGAGGACGAACCTGAAGTCATGCTCCTGGATCTCAAGATGCCGGGCATCGACGGCCTCGATGTCCTACGACAGGTAAAGGAGACCCGGCCCGAGATCGAGGTGATCATTCTCACCGGCCACGGATCTGAGGCTGACAGGGAGATGTGTATGAAGCTCGGCGCTTTCGCCTACCTGCAAAAACCCCTGGATATCGATTTTCTGAGTGAGACGATCAAGAAGGCCAATGAGAAGATTCGCGAGAAAAGTGCAGCAAGAAACGAACACGGAACGACCGCGGGTTCAAATGTCTGATTTTCAAAAAAACCTAAAGTGATAAAAAATGTCTATCTTGAAAAGGCTGAAACCTAAATTCTGGGATCACGAAGATGTCGCGGCGGGGCCCTATAAACATCTTTTTAACTTCCGCAGGATCTGGGAACTGGCGGTTTTGCTCACTGTCGGTGTGACACTTATTCCTATGATCGCATTAACCCTGATCGACCATAAGTTTACAAAGAATGCCATTGAATCTGAAATCCTTTTGCAGATGTCCCGGCTCGTCTCCAATACCCGGCGGACGATCTCATTTTTCATCGCAGAACGGTGGTCCGCGCTCGATTTCGTTGCCCTGGATAACTCGCCGGAGGCGTTGAGAGATCCGAAAAAGCTCGCATCAATATTGGAAAATCTGAAAAGGGGGTTCGGCGGATTCGAGGATCTCGGGGTCATTGAACAGAACGGCGATCAGCGCACCTATGCCGGGCCCAACAAGCTTCAAAATGTTAACTACCTGAACCAAGGGTGGTATAAGGATGTTTTTGAGCGCGACGTATATCTGAGTGACGTCGTCCTAGGGTTCCGGAAGACTCCGCACCTTGATATCGCGGTCAAACATACACTGCCGGACGGTTCCTTTTATGTCCTTCGGGCCGCGCTGGACATCGGACGGTTTAATGACCTGCTTTCACAGTTTCACGCAGGCGGCCTGGGTGACGTTTTCATTATCAACCAGATGGGGATCCTCCAGACACCTTCCCCCCGTTACGGCAAGGTGCTGGAAAAGATGGCCCTTCCCGTTCCGGAGTACTCTAAAGAGAGTGAAGTGATCGAGACCAAAACGCCGGATGGCGAGCACCTTATCCTTGGTTACACCTATCTCCCGGAGACGCCCTTTATTCTGATGATCGTCAAGAAGAAGGCGGACCTGCTGGGTCCATGGCAAAAGGCCCGGAGTGATATTATCTGGTTTCTGATCGCCAGCATGACCGTGATTCTGATTGTCATCCTGGGTGTGGCGACCTATCTGGTGCAGAAGATTCATGTGGCCGACCAGAAAAGGATCATGACCCTCCACCAGGTGGAATATCAGAACAAACTGGCCTCAATCGGGCGTCTCGCCGCGGGTGCGGCCCACGAGATCAATAACCCCCTGGCCATTATCAACGAGAAGGCGGGGCTCATCAAGGACATGTTTACACTCAAGAAGCTTTATACAGAGGATCAAAAGCTCATGGGCCTTGTGGACTCGATTCTCACTGTGGTGGAGCGATGCGGGCGCATCACCAAAAGCCTTTTGAACTTTGCGCGCCATATCGACGTAAAAGTCCAGCCCATCGACCTGGGAAAGATCATCACCAATGTGATCACCCTGCTGGGAAGAGATGCCGAGATAAGGTCCATCGTGATCTCCATAAAGGTGCAGGAGGATATCCCTCAGATTGAGAGCGACCAGAGCCATCTTCAGCAGATTTTTCTCAATCTTCTCAACAATGCCTTCGAGGCCCTGAGCGGTGGCGGGCGTCTGGAAATCACGGTCCGCCGGGAAGAGGGGGAGTTCGTTTCCGTCACATTTATGGACGACAGGCAGGGCATACCGAGGGAGGATCTCAGGCGGATCTTCGATCCGTTTTTTTCAACCAAGGGAAGAAAAGTGGGCACAGGGCTGGGTCTGCCCATTACATATGGCCTGGTCCAGGAAATCGGGGGCAGTATCCGTGTAAAGAGCGAATTTGGAAAAGGGACCTATTTCGTTATCAGGTTGCCCCTTAAAATGGATAAAAAGGAGAATTTGGGCAGAGAATTTATGGCGCTCATGCGGGAGGACCTCTCTCAGCAAAATGAATACCTCCCAGGGAAATCGGGACCTAAGGAAGGGTAGCCTGCCCCGCTGGAAGCGTGATTTGAGAAGGGTTCATCAAGCAGATATTTGAGGCCATCAGAAAGGGGGGGGGTCTACCATGGGACATCATTGGCGGATCATAGGAGAGACGGGGTTCCGGTTTTTCGGGAAAATGTCCGCCTCCATATCTCATGATATCAAGAATGTCTTGGCGATTATCAACGAAAATGCCGGTCTTCTTGAGGATATCACTCTTATGGAAGCGAAGGGCATTCCCGTCGATCCGGAGCGCATCAAGACCATTGCCGGAAAGATCAAGAGACAGATTCAACGGGCGGACAAGATCGTCAAGAATATGAACCGATTCGCCCACAGCGTCGACGAGACCCTGGGGAATATTGATCTGGGCGAACTCCTGGCACTTGTGGCCGCCCTTTCGGAAAGATCCGCCTCCATGCGATGCGTCACACTGAGGCCGGAGCCTCTGTCAGGCCCGGTTATCATGAGAGGAAATCCCTTTTTGTTGGAAAATCTGGTCTGGCGCTGCCTGGATTTTGCCATGGACAGGGCTGGGGAGAGAAAGATCATTGGCCTTGTCGCTGAGAAAGTGGAAAAGGGTGTGCAGATAAGATTCACCGGGCTGGCAGGCCTGTCGGAAGGGTCCAGGACGGCCTTTCCGGCGGAACGGGAAAAGGCCCTGTTTGCCCTACTCAAGGCTGATTTTAAGGCAGATGAGGTGGCCGGCGAGCTTGTCGTCACCGTGCCTGCGGAGGGAGGCTGATGAATCCGACCCTCTTTGGCCGGAAATTATTTTTTTTGAAAGCCGTGAAGGAGAATAAAAGATGAAAATAAGAGTGCTTATCGTAGATGATGAGGAAGAATTCGTTCAGACCCTTTCAGAACGATTGACCATTCGCGACTATGATGTGACCACGTCCTTGAACGGAGAGGATGCGATTGGGAAGGTCAAAGATTATCTCTTTGATGTGGTCATTCTGGACGTGGCCATGCCGGGCATGGACGGCATCGCGACCCTTCGAGAGATAAAACGGTTGAGGCCCTTGACCGAAGTCATCATGTTGACCGGCCATGCAACCGTAAAATCGGCCATTGAAGGGATGAAACTGGGGGCCCTTGATTTTTTCATGAAACCCTGTGATACGGATGAACTGGTCACCAAAATCAACAGCGCACATGAGGGGAAGACAAAACAGGAAGAGCGCATTCGGATGGCAAAAGTGAGTGAAATCATATCTTCACCAAGGTCCGTCCTTGGTGAAGACTAGTTCAGCAGGACCGACAAAAGGCCCCGGTCAGGGGGTGGCGTCTGTGTCGGAAAGAGTAAACCCACTTTTTAAAGGAGCAGGATCACGTCTGAAAAAATTTTAATCGTTGACGACGAGCAGGATATTCTGGAGGCCATGGCCCAGCGGATGCAGCTCCTCGGCATGGAGGTCGCTACAACCACGTCCCCGTGGGAGGCCCTCGAAATGACGGAAGAGGCGTCATTTGATGCAATTATTATCGACTACATGATGCCCGAAATGGACGGGTTTGCCTTTCTTAAGGCCCTAAAAGCCCAAAACCCCGATCTGTACGTCATCCTGCTCACGGGACATGCGACGGTCTCGGTGGGTAACAAAGCCGCGAAACTGGGCGCCTTGGATCTCATAGAAAAACCGGCTGACCTGAAGGTCCTTGCGGAAAAAATAAAAAGGGCAAAGGCACAGAAAGAGGCGGCAGTTTTCAAGTCGGAAAAAAAACCCAAGTGAGGTGAAAATATGGTATCGACCCTGCCGGAAAAGGCAAGGCTTCTGGAACGTCTGAGGGAGGGCAAATTCAATGTCCCCGATTTTATCTTTGTTTCGGCGACCAACTTTAAAAAAGAATCTTTCGGGGCCCTGGAGGCCTTTCTCAACAAACACCGCGAAAGCTTTAAGGTCATTGCTCGAAGCGCCCATCCGAAGGAGGAATTTTTCAAACCCGGTACATTCGACTCCCTGGAGACCTATGCGGATTTGAACGGCATTAAGTTTGCGAGAAAACGGATGATAAGTCTTGGGCATACCTCTCGAAGGCTCTCTGTTCTGCGTCAGCAAAAATTCAGCGACGCGCCCGAATCTGACCTGGACGAAATGGGCGTCATTGTCATGCCCTTTGTCCATGGTACAAATGTCATGGCCAAGAGATTAGCGAATCAATGGGAATTCGGCTACTGCCGGGACAGGATACATAAAGTGCAGAGCGAACCCTATGTCACCAACACGCCCCATGATAGAAAACTACTTCAGATATCGGAAGATGTGCAGCGATACCTGGGTTTCAAATGCGAGATCGAGTATATCATTTCAGAGGACGGTGAGGTCCATGTCGTGCAGGCAAAGGATATCTCCCACTTTGAGACCCAGGATCAAATCGAAAGCGGGAGATTCATCCGGCTGGACGGCGTCCGAAGGGTCAGAAAAAGGAGGAACTATCGTGAACGACCCATTTACGTGATAGACAGTAAGGCCTTTTACATGGGCATTATTGATAAATGTGAAGATATGATACAGGATTGGGAAGGGCCGAAACCGGGTTTCGATGACATCATCGATATGATTACGGCCCATGAGGGGGCACTCGAAGAATTTGCCTTGAAATATGAGAGGTTCGCCGTTGTCGGATTATCCGTAAGGGTCCCGGAAGAACTCTTCCAGATGGCCAACCATTATCTCGATCAGATGCCCGATCTCCAGAAGACGTTATCCAGGGCGCTTCATAACAATCTCTACAAAAGTGACTATTTTCTGGCGGAAGCCGATACCCTCATCGCCAAGGACAGGATCAGGGTCAATTTGTGCAGTCATGATGCCTATGGCATTGATACGGTCCGGAATCCTTTGTGGTCCGCCTACTGGCATATCGAAAGACATGATCAGGTCGTCAAGGAGTTCATAGGGCTGGGGTTTAAAACCGGGGATATGATAGGGATTGACATCGATCCTGAAGAAAAGCCGATCGTTTATCGATTATAATACCCATCGAGTCAGAACCCGATGGGTAGGCTGTCTTCTTTGCCCTGCCCCCCTTTCTAATCCAAAATGGAAATCCTGACGAAAAATGTCAGCTTTCTGAATCTCGATCTATTTCCTTGCGCTGTGCCTCAAGCACCTCGTTCACCTGCAATGGGTTCATGAATCCCATTTCAACCAGAATCTCGCCGATGAGCCGGGGTTTTTCGCCCAGAAGGGCCTTATTCATTTGTATACTTACGGCCTGACCCAGCTGACCTGGCGTGACAAATCCCTTTTCAACCGCTATTGTACCAAACCTAATTTCACGACCTCTTATGACCACCTCAATCGCCTTTTGCTATTTTGCGGATCACTTATCCGAGGTCCCTTCCACGAGATATTCTAGATTCAAATCCACTTTGGGAATAGACAGCCAAAGATGTCTCTTCTGCCGATCAGTACTTGCCCATGAGTTTGACAATCCACTTGTGGATTGAGTGGTAGGAGAAGCCACGTTTGAGGTACATGACCGCGCATGTGCCATGGCGTACGTTTATGCCCTTTTCCTCGGCCAAGACCAGCGCTTCGGGGGTTTCAGTGTCCATGTGGATCCAGAGATCCTTGGCCCCGGCATCGGAGACCTTCTGTACCCAGTCTTTGGTCTCTTCCTTGGGGACCTCCAGTACCACACAGTCAACAGGCTCCGGGAGTGACACCAGGTCCGGATAGGTCTTGTCTCCCTCGATCGTTTCAGTGCTCGGGTCCACTGCATAAACCGTTTTACCCAGCGCCTTGAGCGCATTGTATGAAAGCTTGGGAAAGCTCTGCTTGGCCGAATGGCCCACTAATGCATAACTGTCGTGCTCCCAGAAGGTCTCATAGTTAGACGCCATTCCTGTTCCTCCTTTCTGTATTTGTCTCACGGTGATTGATCTCTTTGTGCATAACCTATTCGTAGCGGAGTGCTTCTATGGGGTTAAGCAGGGCTGCGCGCCTGGCGGGGTAGTAACCAAAAAATATCCCCACTGCCGCGGAAAAGGAGAGTGCAAGCAAAACACTCGAAGGCTTTGCCAACGTCAAGAATTGTGTCCATTTTCCGATCATTTCAGCTGCCCCGACCCCTAAGGCAACGCCGATCACCCCCCCGAAACCGCTCAACACAATCGCCTCGATGAGAAACTGCAGGAGAATATCCCTGTTTTTTGCACCGATGGCTTTACGAACACCGATTTCCCTGGTCCTTTCCGTCACCGTAACAAGCATAATATTCATAATCCCAATACCACCCACGAGTAATGAGATGCCCGCTATGCTGCCGAGAAGGATGGTAAACGTCCGGCTCACTTCCGAGGCGGTTTCCACAATCTCCGCCTGGTTATGAATGTGGAAATCATCGGGCACGCCTTCAACCGAACGATGTCGTTTACGGAGAAGTGACGTTGTTCCTTCCTGGGCCTTATCGAGACTGGCATTGTCAACTGCCTGAATATCGATTTCATGAAGATAATCGAGCCCGAGCAGCTGCTTCATGGCCGTTGTATAGGGTATGACCGCCTGATCATCGGGATTATGCCTTCCCCGGCTTCCCTTGGCTTTTGTTATTCCAACAACACGGAAATTAATACCCTTGATTTTTATGGTTTCACCGACAGGACTGGTCTCCTCGAATAAGTTCTTTGCGGTGTTCGGGCCAAGAACGGCAACCCTCGCCATGCGGCTGACTTCACCTTCAGTAAAGGCTCTTCCTTTCTCAATTTGAAAATTTCGAACAGGAAAATAGGTTATGGAGGAACCGATGACATTGCTTTGAATATTCTTGTTGAAATACTTCAGTTGGATATTGCCTCTCACGACCGGGGCAACCTGATACACGTGCGGAAGCTGCTCAAGTATTGCCTTGGCGTCTGACAGTTTTAGCCTCTGCGACGTATCAGACTTCACTCCGCGGAAGCCACGTTGCCCGGGATGCACCAGCAGAAGGTTTGTGCCCATGGAAGCAATCCGTTCCATCACCCGTTTTTGTGCCCCTGCACCAAGTGCCAACATGGATATTACAGCTCCCACACCGATGATAATCCCCAACATCGCCAAAAATGTTCTGAGCTTGTTTGCAAACAGACTCTTTAACGCTACTTTGATGATGGTCCAGAAAAGCATTACTTCATCCTGTTCCTTCCTGGTTAATGATTCTTCCGTCCCGGATATGGATTTTCCTTACGCACTGCTTTGCTACGGCCGTTTCGTGGGTAACAACTACGATCGTTCCTCCATTGGCGTTCAACTTCTTAAAAATAGCCAGGATCTCTTCTCCGGTTTTTGTGTCCAGGTTCCCCGTTGGCTCATCAGCCAAAACAATAGCCGGATCTGTCACTATCGCGCGCGCTATTGCCGTCCGTTGCAATTGTCCCCCGGATAGCTGTGCCGGTTCGTGATTCATTCGATCTTCAAGGCCTACAATCTTTAAGGCCGCTTTTGCCCGATCTTTCGCTTCTGATTCCCCGGCATAAAGGAGCGGAAGTTCCACATTCTCCAGGGCACTCAGACGGGGGAGAAGATTGAAGTTTTGGAAAACAAACCCGATGTGCTGGTTTCGGATCTCCGCCAGGCGATTCAGAGAGAGCTCAGATACATCTTCACCGCCGAGGATATATCTCCCGGAGTCGGGACGGTCCAGGCATCCCAGGATATGCATCAGTGTGGATTTGCCGCTCCCCGAAGAACCTTTTATGGCAACCATCTCGCCTTCCTCGACCTGAAAATCTATTCGGTCCAGGGCCAGGATCTCATTTTCTCCAAGTCGATAGGTTTTGGTGAGCGATTGTGTTTTGATGATCACCGATGTCATCTCCCGCCTATCATCATCCTCATTCCCCTTCTGGATGAAAGATTTCGTCGCGACTGATCGGTTCTCCAGTGGCTCCTGGCTTCCCCTTTGCGATATGCGACCGTATCACCTTGGTGTAAACCGCTGATGATTTCAATGACGACACCGTCGGTGATACCCACTTGAATCGGGCGTTCTTCCAGACTGCCGTCATCTTTTTTTACCCGCACGAAATGGCCATCCTTCTCCTGCAAAACAGCCTCAGACGGCACCAGCAGGACCCCCTCTTTCTCGGCAACAATAATCTCAACATTGGCGGTCATCTCCGGTTTCAGCAATAACTTGTTTTTCCCCTGCACCTCAATTTTCACCTCAAAGGTCACGACATTTGACACATTTACACCTTTTGTTGCAATTCGCTCAATCTTCCCAAAGAAGTGTTTTCCCGGAAATGCATCAGCAGTTATGATTACCTTTTGTCCCAGCGCCACTTTGCCGATATCACTCTCATCAACCGAAGCGAGAATAAACAGGCGGGTGAGATCAGAAAGGAGCATAACGCGGGTGCCTCCGCCGACATTGCTAATCCCTGAGGAGATGATTTGCCCTGATTGAACGTTACGTTCGGAGACCACTCCATCGATAGGAGCAAATACCTTGGTGTCTTTAAGACGTTGCTGGGCGAGGGAAAGGTTGATTTTGTTCGTTTCTATCTGAGCTTTGGCAAGCTTAACATCCTGGCGCTTATTCTCCAGTTCATGTTCTTTAATGGCCAATTGTTCCATCCGTGCCCGTGCATTTTCCAGGTCAGCCTCAGCCTGAATGGCAGCCGTCTCAGCCGTCTCTTTGTCTTGCTGGCTGGCAATCTTTCTCTCAAAGAGCTTCTTCATACGTTCCGCCTTGGTGCTGGAATCCTTGGCAGAGGCTTTCGCTGCTTTCAAGGCTGTCTCAGCGTTTTTCCGTTCAATGACAAGACCGTTTTGGGCAATCCGAAGATTGACTTTGCTTTGCATGAAACGCGCCTGGGAAGAGGCAAGGGAGATCTTCGCCTGCCTTACCTTCCGTTTTTCATCCACCGGATCGAGTTCGACGAGCAACGCTCCTTTCTTAACCTGATCACTAATATCATAGGGTAGTTTTATGACTTCGCCACTGGCCTTGCATTTTATCTCAACGTCAAGATTGGAGACCACCTGGCCGGTACAGAAAACAGATGCACGTATCGGACCTTTTTCAACCCTTGCGGTGGACCATTGTGGTGTTTCTGTCTTCACACTCATACCTTTGCGGGCCCAAAAATATCCTCCCGTGATTAACATGGCGCTCAGAGTAAAAAAAATAAGAAGTTTTTTCATAAGCAGCCCCTGTAACTTCTCAATAATTCTGGGAGAACTAACCTGGCATTTCTAGAGTGGGGTTTGGCTGTTTCTTGGAACCGCTCTCTCAAAGTGGATTTACACATCATTTTGGCAGTGGCTGATATTTGGGGTTTTCTCCTGTTGCCC
>JADHXI010000083.1 GCA_016783065.1 Desulfobacteraceae bacterium
AGGATATCAGGCGGATGCTCTTGGATTCTCAAAACCAGAATCTCTCACCACTGGCTGAATTGTTGCTCTATGCCGCCGATAGGGCACAACATGTGAAAGAGGTGATCAAACCCGTCCTGGAGCAGGGACAATGGGTCGTGTGTGACCGCTACTTTGATGCCACCCTGGCCTATCAGGGTTATGCCAGGGAACAGGAGATCGGCTTGATCAAGACCCTTAACCAGAAGGCCTCCCTGGGGATCTGTCCCGATATCACCTTTCTCATCGACTGCCCGGTACGTGTGGGCATCAAAAGGGCGCTAAGGCGGAACGAGGCCTTACGGGAAGAGGGTCAGGACCGATTTGAAAGGGAACGCGAGGAGTTCCATGACGCGGTAAGAAAAGGATATCTAACTGTGGCCGGGGAGAACCCTAAGCGTTTTGTTGTGGTGGATGGTACTTTCAAGGAGGAGGAATTAGCGAGGGTGATTTTTGACCACATCAAGCCATTCTTACCTCCGGAAGATTCCGCGGGGGGCTAAGGTTGTTTTCCCGAATACTGGGTCAGGAAAGGGCAAAGAGGTTTTTGAAGCAGGCCATGTCCAGGGAGAAAGTGCCCCACGCCTACCTTTTCACTGGGATTTCCGGGGTGGGAAAGACGAGTATGGCTAAGGCCTTGGCCATAGCCCTCAACTGCCTGGAATCGGTTGACCACGAGGGGTGTGGGCAGTGCCTTTCATGCCGCCAAATGGAAAGCGGCAATTTTCCGGACTTCCTATCCATCAAGCCCGACGGTCAAAATATCCGGATCCATCAGATAAGGGGTCTCAACCGGAGTTTCAGTTTTGCGCCGGCATTGGGCAGATATCGCGTATGCGTCATCTATCAGGCCGAGACAATGACCATGGAGGCGGCTAACTCCTTCCTGAAGACCCTGGAAGAGCCCCCGCTTGGAAACATACTGATACTAAATGCCGTGGAACCTTTGGACCTGTTGCCCACCATCGTATCTCGATGCCAAAAGGTGCCCTTCCAGCCACTGATGCGTCAGGAAATGACGGATTGGCTTGTCGAGAACAGGGGACTGGACCAGAAAACTGCAACGGCCTCGGCAAATATCTCCGAAGGCAGTCTGGGGTTGGCCCTCAAGATGTGCGATGGGGACTTTTTGGATAAGAGACAAGCATGGTTTTTGAGACTTACGAAACTTATTGGCCTCTCTAAGGAAAGGGCCCTTGATGTGGCATTTGAATGTGCGAAGGAAGACCGCAAAAAGGCCCTCGGGATCCCCGAGAGCGGTGAACCCGGGCTGAGAGACATGCTTTCCGTCTGGGAGAGCTGGTACCGGGACCTGCTGGTCCTGAAGGTGGGAGGCCCCGAGGAACTCGTCATCAATCAGGATTTCTCACACAAGTTGAAAAAAATGATGGGAAGTTTTAAAATAGAAAATCTAATTGACAGCCTTCTCGCCATTGAGCATTCTCAAAGGGATCTTCGAAAGATGCGAAACACACAAATGGTGATGGAGCATATGGTCATGAGCCTTAACAGCCTTGGCAGATCTGGCTGATAGAGAATAGTCCGTAATGAACAAGATCGTAGGTATTCAATTCAGAAACAACGGTAAGGTCTATGATTTCGACTCCGGGCACTTTGTCCTTAAGAAAGGTGATAAGGTGGTGGTGGTAACAGAAGAGGGCCCTGCCATCGGCTGTGTCTGCACTGAGCCTCAGAACAGGGCTGCGGAAGGCCCGAAACGGCCTCTCAAAAAGATCTTTCGCTTAGCAACAAGAGAGGAACTGAGCAGATATGATAGGAACTGTGCCCTGGAAGAAAGTGTTTATAAATATTGTCTGGGGAAGATAAAGGGAAGGTCTGTTCCTATGTGCCTGGTGTCAGTGGAAAGACGCTTTGACGGCAGTAAGATCGTCGTATATTTTACGGCAGACGGGCGGGTGGATTTCAGGGAACTGGTCAAGGACCTGGTGCAGAAATTTCGGACAAGGATAGAAATGAGGCAAATCGGCATTCGTCATCAGGCCAAGATGGTGGGGGGGCTTGGGACCTGTGGCCGTCCCTTCTGCTGCTCTTCCTATCTGAATAGCTTTGCCCCTGTAACCATAAAGATGGCCAAGGAACAGAATCTGTCCCTTAACCCGACAAAAATTTCCGGTATGTGCGGCAGGTTAATGTGCTGTCTTACCTACGAACATGAATATTATGAGAAAATCAAGAAGGGTCTGCCCAAGGTAGGCAGGAAGGTCATGACGAGACATGGTGTGGCAAGGGTGCTCCGTCAGAATGTCCTAAAGGAGGCCCTTACCGTTGAGTTGGAATCAGGAGATGAGATCGAGGTTGAAGCCCGGGAGATCCTTTACCATATCGCTCAAGAGAAGCCGGTAAAAAAGAAATCAAGGAGGGGGTAACCACGGAGAGAATTGTCGGAACCATTTTATGTAACAACACCCATATACTATGTAAATGCTGAACCCCACATAGGACACGCCTATTCAACGATTGTGGCTGACGTATTGAACCGGTTTTACAGGCTTACCGGTTGCAAGACCTTTTTTCTCACGGGAACGGATGAACATGGCGACAAGATCGTGGCTTCCGCAGAGAAATCCGGACAGACGCCAAAAGAATATGTGGACAGGATCAGTCATCTTTTCAGGATGCTCTGGCCCAAGCTCAATATCTCCAACGACTATTTCATTCGCACGACGGATCAGAACCATAAAGACACTGTCAGGCGGATCTTGAGCAAGGTTAACGAAAATGGAGATATTTACTTTAGTGATTATGAAGGTCTCTACTGCGTTGGTTGTGAGCGTTTCTATACACAACGTGAATTGGTTGATGGAAAATGCCCTGATCATCAAACGGAACCGGAAGTCATCGGAGAAGCCAACTATTTTTTCCGTATGAGCAAATACCAGGATTGGCTCATAGATCACATCAACCGGCACCCCGATTTTATAAGGCCTGAAAGGTATAGAAATGAGGTCCTCTCGTTCCTCAAGGAGCCACTTGAGGATCTGTGCATTTCTCGGCCCAAGTCACGGCTCAGCTGGGGAATCACGCTGCCCTTTGATGAGAATTTCGTGACATATGTCTGGTTTGATGCCCTTATCAACTATATCTCGGCCATAGGGTTCCCTGACGGCGAAGGGTTTGAGAAATTCTGGCCCTTTTCACAGCACATCATTGCAAAAGATATCCTGAAGCCCCATGGCATCTATTGGCCCTGCATGCTCAAATCAGCAGGCATAGAAATTTACCAGCACCTCAATGTCCACGGCTATTGGAATGTGAATGAGGGCAAGATGTCCAAGAGCCTTGGGAACGTGGTCAGCCCACTTCAACTGATGGATGTTTATGGCCTTGATGCCTTCAGGTATTTCCTGCTCCGTGATATGGTCTTCGGGCTGGATTCCGAGTTCAGCGAAGAGGCCCTGGTAGGGAGGATAAATGCTGATCTGGCAAATGATTTGGGAAATCTGGTGAGCAGAAGTCTGACCATGGTGCATAAATATTTCAAGGGAAAGCTGCCGGACTCGGGGGCCCCCGAGGAGGCGGATAAAGACCTTAAGGAAAGCGCCCTTGATCTCATAGATAGATATGAAACACTCATGAAGAATCAAGCCTTCCACAAGGCCCTGATAGCTATCTGGGAGGTGATCAGCAAGGTAAATAAGTACATTGACACAATGGCCCCTTGGGTATTGGCCAAGTCGGACTGTGATAGGCTCTCAACCGTCATCTTCCATATTGTTGAGACCCTCAAGATTGTCTCTGCCCTCCTATGGCCCTTTATGCCGGGTTCGGCAGAAAAAATTCAGGATCAGCTGGGCCTTGCAAAAAAGGGTGAGGCCCTCAAGCTCGATGACGTCCGCGCTTGGGGGAAGGAAAGAGCGGAGAAGCCCTTGGTCAAGGCCCCGGCCCTTTTCCCCAGAATTGAGGAGAAAGGACTGAAGGGTGAGGCCGGCAAAGCACCTAGAAAAGAAACCCGGAAAAAAGAGGAACCCATGATTTCTTTCAAAGAATTTCAAAAGATGGATCTCAGAATCGGCACCATTAGAGAGGCAGAGGCCATTCCCGGCTCTAAGAAACTCCTGAAACTGACGGTGGATGTGGGTGATGAAAGGACTGTTGTGGCCGGGCTGGTGGGTCATTACAGTGAGGCGGAGCTTCCGGGAAAACAGGTGCTGGTATTGGCCAACCTGGAGCCGGTCAAGCTGATGGGGGTTGAGTCCCGTGGTATGGTACTCGCGGCCGAAGACGGGGATGACGTCCGCCTCCTTATGCCGGATGGTAATATGCCCCCGGGTAGTATAGTGAAGTAAGTGAGTTACAATTCCCCATTCCGGTTTATGGGGGTTTATGATTCGATTTCCATGTATGGCGACGCTTGTTGGCACTTTCTGCAGACACTGCCATCATTTGAAGGATAACCCTCCTTGCAGACCGAGCAGATCTCGATAGCGCCCCTGCTCTTTTTCTTGAACTCTTCTATTTTGACCCTCACAGGGCTTACACCACAGACACTTCCCCCGGCACGGCGCATTTCGTTCAGGAGCCGGTCCTTATCCTGTTCTCTGGCTGGTTTCAGTTTCAGATACCACGCCCTTATTTCTGGCCATTTCTCCAGACGTTCCGGGTCTAACCAGACCCTGACCCCTTTGCCGGTGTACTTATCATAGAGGGTGAGGGCGTATAGGCCCCAGTTAATGACCTTCATCCAACCGTTACCGATGCTGCATGGGGTAAGCAGTTGAACAGCATCGGGAAGGCATTTTGGGGTCTCCACCACGGCGTCAAAGATGGTTCTTTGGGGCAAGCGGCTCCTGGCCAGTTCTACCATGTATCCGCCGATTACCAGACCCGGTGCCGGATTTCCGTGGAAGGCTGAGGCTCGTTCCAGAAATTCCTCAAAAGAATAAGGTCCTATATCCATATGGGTCTCACTCCCCAATCCAGAAAATCCCGTCAAGAGATCGTATTTTCAATCACCAATCAACAATCAACAATCCCAAAGCTGCCCTTATAGCACAGGCCTCCGCAACAGGGAACTCATAATTTTGCATCCCTGTTTTTGGCCTCTCCCGAAAATCAGGGCCCGTGTGCATCCGGGCTTGGACGAGAAACTCATGCGGGAGATAGGCCGGGGATCAGATTGACGTCGCAGATGATAGTATGTTATCTTAACCAAAAAGAGACCGCAGGGTAGGATGTGCCGGAGAATCCCGCTAACGGTTAAAGGAAGGAATGCAGAAGATGGAAGATGTCTATATTCGTTTGGCCAGACACCTGGAAGATCTGATAATGGGGTATTCCTATAATGATGCCCTCTTGGACCTCCTAAAGGAAATGTTTGACCCGGTTGAGGCTCAGGTCGCCCTGGCCATACCAAATCACCTGGCTCCCCTTGAGGTGGTGGATATGGAGACCATCTCCTCTCGGTCCGATCTTCCCGAGGAAAAGGTTGCAGAGGCACTGGCGGCCCTCTCCGGTCGCAACATGATTTACACGGGCACTACCCGGTCGGGGGCGAAGGGATATTCCCTGTTCCAGGTGGGGTACGGTATGCCCCAGACCTTTTTCTGGGGCGGCGAGAGGGATGATCGAGCAAAAAAAATGGCCAGGCGGGTACTCAACTATTTTTCTGTGCCCACCACAGGAAAGATCTACGGAGGAGTCCCCACAAAGACTTACAAGTACACTCCGGCCAGCCTTTCGGTGGATGTGCCCATGCAAGGGGTCCTTCCCCACGAGGAAATGGGGCCCATTGTAGATGCAGCGACAAAAATTGCCCTGGCTCACTGCCCCTGCCGGATGTCAGCCACTATCCTGGGCAGGACCGATTGTCATCACAGCATTGAGGTCTGCATCAAGTATGATGAGATGGCAGAGTTCGTCATCTCAAGGGGCCTGGCCCGTGAGATCTCCAAGGACGAGGCGAGGTACATTTTTGAGATGTGCGAAAAAGAGGGTCTGGTGCACATGGTTGACAATGCTAAAGGAGGCATCAAACATACGTGCAATTGCTGCGGGCATTATTGCTGGAACGTGGGGATCATAAGGCGGCGAAAGATACACCGTGACACGTTGATGGCCGTTTACTTCATCCGTCAAACAAATGACCAAGAATGCATAGGCTGCGGGGCATGCGAGGAAATATGCCCGGTGGATGCCGTGGAATTGAAGGATGAAAAGGCGGAAGTGGATCTGGATTGGTGTATCGGTTGCGGGGTATGCGCTGTCTCTTGCCCCACGGGGGCCATCTCTCTCAATCGTCGGATCGAGTCAGGGGGACCGGACACCTTTGCCGATCTCCACGGCCGGATAAGACAGGAGCGAGGCCTTACGTTGTGAACCAGATGAGCACCAACACGTAAAGGAGTAAGACATGGATAAACCGATCGAAACTTACTGGCAGGTCCGTTTTGTGGAGCTGAAAAGCGAATTGGAGGACAATAACTTCGAAGTGTATCTGGCAAATAACACCGCCGAGGCCAGAAGGATTGTACTTGAGGAGATCCTTCCAAAAACAGGGCCCAAAAGTGTCTCCTGGGGCGGCTCCATGACATTTTTGGCCACCGGTCTTTACGAGGCCATAAAAGAGGATTCAGGCATTGAGATCCTGGATACATTCGAAAAGGGCCTCTCCCCGGAAGAGAA
The DNA here is from genome assembly GCA_016783065.1 of Desulfobacteraceae bacterium. GTDB lineage: Bacteria > Desulfobacterota > DSM-4660 > Desulfatiglandales > Desulfatiglandaceae > JABMQV01. The sequence goes on from JADHXI010000083.1 coordinate 6,661, forward strand.
GGCAGAGCTACGAAGACAGGCACTCCTTGTGGATCTTTTTATTACGGGGACAAACGCCATCACAGAATCCGGTCAGCTTGTCAATCTTGATATGATCGGAAACCGGATCGGGGGCATCACCTTTGGTCCCAAATCTGTTGTCATTATGGCAGGGCGAAACAAGGTGGTGCCAGACCTGGAGGAGGCCATGGCACGAATCAAGGAGTATGTGGCCCCCATTAATGCCGCGCGGCTGGGCATGAAGACGCCGTGTGCAAAGACCTTTTATTGCGAGGAGTGCAAAAGCCCGCAGCGTATTTGTAACACCTGGGCTATTATGGAGAAAAGCCTTCCCAAGGGGAGAGTGAAGATCGTATTGATCAATGAAGATCTGGGGCTCTAGCGGCAACACGCTCTCTTTGGGCCTGCGCAAAAACAACTTCACATTTTCGCATCCCTGCTTCAGGCCATCTTTGGTTGCGCCTCAAGGAGTCAGTCCCTGCCAATTCCCAGGGGCGCTAAGAGACGCTTTTCCATCTCTCTTTCTGTCCATTTCATATCATTTTTTTCTTTTCCGCTTTGGTAGATACTGCAGATTGCATCGGCGTAATATTTGGCGGTCTTGAAGCAGCTGGTAACAGATTGTTCGATAACCTGCCAATCGCGTGTCTGCGTAAACTGCCCAAAGGCTTCAGTCAGGTCAAGGGACAGCTCTTTTCGCAACCCATCCAGAAAAGCCACATAAAATCCCAGTGAGGCTGTTTTGCGTTTTCTTGCAATGTATGGAAGCGTACCGTATTCATTTGTGTCGGCAAGAAGGTCCTTAACGGTCCGTGCGAGGAGTTCAATGGGCGTGTGAGGAAAGGTGGCGATAATTTCTCGCCATATCTGACGATCGAAAATGGGGTCCCTGATTCCCCCCAGTTCATGGTATATGTAGGTCCCAATTTCGTTTTCAGAGATCCTTGCAAGATTTTGACGCAACTCCTCTGATCCCTGTCCATTGACTCCGCTGTTCTCCAAGGCAAATCCGAGGGCCTCTCGCCTCGATTTCTTGAGAAAAAATGTCTGGTTCCACAAGAAAAGCCTTGCAGATTCCTTCCGGATGACGATGGAACCATCTTGAGACAGGGCCGGCAGGGTCAGCAGGTCGCGGGCCATCTCACGGCCGAGGATATATACAGGGAATCCGTCTATCTCCCTCTTGTCTTCCAGGGCGGCCAGAAAAAAGGTGGGCTTCAGGCTATGGACATAGCCGGCACCATAGAAGAGACCGTGCGGCTCCAGGACCTCGTTAATGCCCGCGGCATTGAATGGGGCATATTTGGTGCCGCGGATTGTTATATCAATGAAGTCTTCTGATTCCACCCTTTCCCATTCCTCCTCCTTGTTGCCAATCCATTCCAAGATCTCTGAGGAATCCTTTTCTATCCATGGGTCCAATCTGTTTTCCCACTTATAAAGATCACGCAGTCGAAGCGCCAGACCACAGACCGAAAAGAGGCCGGCATGGCGAGAATCGCAGATGCAGCAGTTCTGAAGTATCTGGTTGGCAATGTTGTCTATTTCAATCACGTCGTGTCTGGAAGCTGGGTCGGGGTTTGACATTTTGGCTCTTTTCTACCTCAGGTTCGGTACCGCTTTGGGAGATTAAGAGGAGACTTCCCCGTCTCGGATGGGAAGGCCTCTCATTGTTATTTCTGTTGATGGGGTAAAATGTTAGCAAGATTATTGGTTAAAGGCAAGGCGAGATGAAAAGGAGTAAGGGTTGTGAACGGTCACAGAAGGTGAACGTTTTTCCCGATCTTGGCTTCAATTTCTGATATGAGTTCATGGGATGGAAGAACGTTGAAGCGATTGTGGGTGGAAATGATCACGTTCTTGCCCCCGGGCATAGCTACCTTGAAGTAGAGAGCGGAGCCTCCTGGATATCTGAACACGATATCCTGCAAATCCTCCAGAAGATGCCTTGATACACTTTCGTGGTCGAGTGCGAGTTCGATGGCCTTTATTGTCTCTTGCCGAATGGAGTCCAGGGTGACAATATCTTGGGCAAGTATCTTGGCCGAGTTGTCGCCCGTCTCCACTGTCCCGGTGATCAGGAGAGGATCATCGCCCTTGAGTACCGGGGCGATTCGATTAAAAAGGTCAGGGAATATGACCATCATAACAGAACCTGAGAGGTCTTCCACATTTATGTTTGCCATTTTGTCACCTCTCTTGGTTCGTTTTATCTTTAGGCTTTCAACCACACCGGCAATTTTTACCTGGCTCCTGTCCTTCAACCCGGGAAGGTCTTGCACGGCACACGTGCCCAACTTCTGAATTTCATTGGTGAACTTTGCCAGGGGATGGCCTGTAATGTAAAAACCGAGCGCTTCTTTTTCCCTTCTCAATTTGTCATTTTCATCCCACTCGTCGATGTCCGGGAACTCAAAGAGGCCCCAAGCGTCACCGTTTGCCGAATCCAGGGACCCGAACATATTCAGTTGATTGGGATCTTGGTTGACACCGCTGATCCTGAGTGCATCATCTAGGCCGGCAAAGAGTCGGGATCTGTAAATGCCTGTAAAATCAAGGGCACCGCATTCGATCAGACCTTCGAGAACCCTGCGGTTGATCTTGGATCCTTCTATCCTCTGGCAAAACTCCAGCAGGTCGCGAAAAGGCCCGTTTTTCTCCCGCTCTTCAATGAGTGATTCCATGGCCTTTAATCCCACATTTTTTACGGCGGCGAGACCAAAGCGGATTCCCCCCCCCACCACCGAGAATTCTGTCTGGCTTTCGTTGATATCCGGGGGCAAGATCTCGATCCTCATTTCACGACATTCGGAGATGTTTTTGATGGTCTTGTCCTGGTTGCCCATATCCTGGGTCAAAAGGGCGGCCATAAACTGAACCGGGTAATGGGCCTTTAGAAACGCGGTTTGATAGGCGATCATCGCGTAGGCAGCGGAATGAGATTTGTTAAATCCGTAACCGCCAAATTTCTCTATAAGCATAAAGAGCTTCTCGGCCTTTTTCTTGACCACCCCGTTTTCAATGGCTCCCTCCACAAAACGGGCCCTGTGTTTGGCCATCACCTCGGGCTTCTTTTTTCCGATGGCCTTTCTGAGTTCGTCCGCTTCGGCCAAGGTGTATTTGGCCAGGACCTGGGCGATCTTCATGACCTGTTCCTGATACAATATAACCCCATAGGTTTCCTTCAGGATTGACTCAAGCTGGGGGAGTGGATATCTGATCTTGACCTTCCCATGCTTTCCGGTGATGAATTCGTCAATCATATTGCTCCCCAGCGGGCCGGGTCTGTAAAGGGCCACCAGGGCAACCATATCTCCGAACACCTCTGGCCTCATCCTTTTCAGAAGATCCTTCATGCCCGAGCTTTCCAACTGAAACACACCGGTTGTCTTTCCTTGGCTTACAAGCTGATAGGTAGCCTCATCATCGAGCGGGATCCTCTTAATACGGATTCGCTCCCCTGTGGTCTCTTCAATCAGCTTGAGGGCATGCTTGATGACCGTCAGGGTCTTTAGCCCCAAGAAATCGAACTTTATGAGACCCAGCTTCTCGATTTGACCCATTGTATACTGGGTCATTATCTCCTCTCTCGAGCCCTTAAAAAGCGGCAGGTATTCTACGAGAGGCCTGTCAGAGATAACTACCCCGGAGGCATGGGTGGACGCATGTCTGGTGAGCCCTTCGATGGATCGGGATATTCTCAGGAGTTTTTTTGCAGGACCCTCCTTTTCCTCAAGCTGTTTCAGATCAGGCTCTTCCTGGAGGGCGCTTTCCAGGGTCACACCAAGCCTTTCCGGCACGAGCTTTGCGATACGGTCCACCTCTCCCAGTGGTATATTGAGGCTTCGCCCCACATCTCTTATGGCTCCTCTGGCCTTCATGGTCCCGAATGTGATGATCTGTCCCACGTTATCACGACCATATTTTTCGGAGACGTATCGGATCACCTCGTCCCGACCGTTGATGCAGAAGTCGATATCGATATCCGGCATGCTTATGCGCTGGGGGTTGAGAAACCTCTCAAAGAGCAGCCCGTATTTTATTGGGTCCATATCTGTTATATTCAGACAATAGGCCACCAGAGACCCGGCTGCTGATCCCCGGCCGGGGCCCACGGGTATGTCACAGCGACGGGCGTACTCGATAAAATCCGCAACGATCAGGAAGTAGCCGGCAAAGCCCATCTCTTGGATGACATCCAACTCGTAATCGAGCCTTTCCTGGTATTCCTGCATCATTTCATCAGAGACGGCTTCCGGCCTTTCCCCATTCCCAAACAGCCTCTTCTTAAGACCGGTCTTGGACTCATCCACCAGGATTTCGTTTAGGCTTCTGTTTTCGGGCACCTGGAATACCGGGTATTTGTAATTGCCAAATTCCATTTCATATTGGCAGAGACGGGCAACATGGGTGGTGTTTTCAAGGGCATCTTCAAATCCCTGGAGGGCCAGCGCCATTTCATCGGGGGACTTGAAATAGAATTCGTTGTTTGAAAATTTGAGCCTTTTTTCATCATCGGCGGTCTTGCCTGTCTGAATACACAGAAGCACGTCATGCGCCTCCGCATCACTCTGCTCAAGGTAATGACAGTCATTGGTTGCCACAAGGGGGATGGAGAGGTCCTTTGACAGTTCTTTTAGGGTCTTGTTCACCTTGATCTGCTCTGGCAGGTAATTGGCCTGCACCTCCAGATAGAACCGGTCATTGTCAAAGAGAGATGCCAGCTCCAACGCCCTTTCTCTGGCCGTCTCGATTCGGCCAGTCCTGATGAAGAAAGGGATACTTCCTTTCAGGCAGGCCGAAAACGCCATGAGCCCGGAATTGTGTTCCTTTAATAGCTCCAGGTCCACGCGAGGGTGATAGTAGAATCCCTCTAGGTGTCCCAGGGTTACCAGCTGGCTCAGGTTTCGGTAGCCTTCCTCGTTCATTACCAGAAGGACAAGATGGTAGGCGTTGGGCCCACCACCCGGGGACGGGGATCGCTCTCGCCTGTCCCCCGGCGCAACGTACAATTCACACCCGATGATAGGCTTGATTCCCGCCTTGATTGCATGATCGTAAAATTGAACCGCCCCGAACATGTTGCCGTGGTCTGTGATTGCAACGGCCTCCATATTCAGGCCCCTGGATTTATCCAGCAGTTGATCAATGCGAATGGCCCCGTCCAAAAGGCTGTATTCGGTGTGGACATGAAGGTGAAGAAAGGGTGAATGCTCTGCCACTTTATTGCCCTCTATGTAATTTTAGCGGGGTTTACCGGTTGTAAGCAAATTGAAAAGTATGATACGCTATAGCTCTCTGATCATCAAGGACGTTTTCATGATGGTGCATTTCTACTCTTGGCGTAAGCCCGTCGGCTATAGAAATACTTGCATACAGACGGAGGCCGATACTCCGGTATATTCACTGTTGGCACCCCACCAACTGCAACGGAATTTTTGACAACCAATTGTCTTGATTTACACCCAAAACGAGACCCAAATAACAGAAATACCATGGACGCAATTTTAAAAGACAGAGTTGAGAGGCTTAGGAATGAAAAGCGACGCATGAGAGAGGAACTGACTGCCTCCAGAAAGGAAATAAGGATCCACCGAAAGGCACTTAGAGAGACCAGGGAACTGCTCGAGCTTATTCCTGGAGCCGTCATGTTGATCCAGCGAGGGAAAATCATTTTCACCAATGAGGCCCTGAGAGAGGAACTCGGATATTCAGCGGAAGAACTTTTGGGTCAAGAACTTGGTGAACTCATTCATCATAATTCCGCCGAATACGTGAGGGTGCTGCAACAGAGAAGGGTTTCGGCAAAAACACTAAAGGAACAAAATGAGATATATCTGGTGACAAAGGAGAGGGAAAGACTTTGCTATTACATGAGAGTCAAGAAGATAAGATACCTGGGGCGAAAGGCGTTCCTTCTCACTATGCTGTGCGTAGATCAGGAAAAACGAGAAGAAATGAAGCTCCGACGAGACCAGCGGATGGATTCCCTGGTTCGTATGGCTTCGGGTATGAATAAGGAATTGAAAGGCTGTCTGAGGGCCCTGGGTGATCATGCCAAGCATTTTAACGGCAGAACGCCCCTCGAAAACAACGAGGAAACTCCCTCAGTCAAGGGACTTGAAGCGGCCTGGGAAATGGGAAGCCGCATTTCCAGGCAACTCACCTGCCTTTCAAAACAGGAAAATGAACCCTCTGATCTTTCGCTCCTGGACGTGAGGAAGATCCTCCAGGATGCCATCTCTCTAACACGAACCAAATTGAACCGGGGAACCCAAGGTGAGGATGGCAACATCAGGATAAAAACCTACATAAGGTCCCTCTCACCTGTAAAGGGCAATCCTCAGGAGATACGGGATGTCCTGGTGGCAATGATTCTAAATGCGGTGGATGCATTACCCGACAAGGGTGAGATATATTTGACCACAGAGGAGCATTCGGGCCTTGCGCATGTCTACATACAGGATAATGGGGTAGGGATGGGGGAGGATATCAGGGATAAAATATTCGACCCGTTTTTCACCACCAAGGAGAAGCCTTCATCGGGCCTTGGATTGAGCCTTGCCCTTGCCATTGTCACTCGGCATGGTGGGGATATTGAGGTTATCAGCCGGGAAGGGAAGGGGTCAACCTTCATTGTTACATTACCCATTGCCCAGGAAATTCCCAGGCCTGGAGGCACTCGAATTGGGATAAAGGGCTCGCACGTGTTGATCATCTCAGAAGGGGGGATTGTTCAGGACTTTCTTTTTAGATCGTTTCTGAAGAAGGGGGTCCGGCCGATGGTTGTCTCCACGGCTAGGGAAGGGCTCAAGCTATTGAAGAAAAACAAGTTTGATCTGGTCATTGGCGACCTTAGTACACGGCAGCTTGAGCCCTCAAAGATAATCAAAAAGATCAAAGAATTGGGCCCTGATTTGCCAATTGTAGTGGTTGACTCCGCAAGAGACAGGAAAAGCCTGGACGTCTTGAAAAAACTGGGGGCGGGTCTGGTGGTTGGAAGACCTCTGGAGGTGGACAGGATTTTTTCATTTTTCACCGCGACCCAAGCAGCCAAAGGGCGCCCATGAACGGTAATCCCCTAGAAAAACTTACAGTGCCTCTGGCAGAGAGTATGAGGCCGCAAAAACTCGAGGATGTGGTGGGGCAGAGGCATCTCCTTGGCCCCGGGTGCCTTCTCCCAAATGCCCTCAAGACAGGACGTATCTTCTCTGTGGTTTTTTGGGGACCTCCCGGTTCTGGCAAGACCACGGTTGCCAGATTGATTGGCCGGTATGCTCAACTTTCCTTCCATGCGTTTTCCGCAGTGACATCGGGGGTGAAGGAGCTCAGACGGATCGTTGAGGAGGCCAAGGGGATCAAGGACATCTCGGGCAAATCCTCTATCCTCTTTGTGGATGAAATACATCGGTTCAACAAGGCCCAGCAGGATGCCTTCCTCCCACATGTTGAGAGCGGACTCATAGTCCTGATAGGCGCTACGACACAAAACCCCTCCTTTGAGGTCATTCCACCCCTTCTTTCAAGGGCCAGGGTTATGACCCTTCATCCCTTGGAACGTGAGGACTTGAAGTCCCTCCTGAACCGGGCCCTTAAGGACAAGGGGGAGGGATTAGGGAATATAAATATTGAGATCATGCCCGAGGCATTCGATCATCTGGTCGATGTCTCCCATGGGGATGCCCGAGTGGCCCTGAATAACCTGGAAGCAGCGGTTTACTATACCGTCGATACTTATGGGGAAGGTCATGCCCATGTGGACAAGGCGATTGTTGAGAAGGCCCTCGACGTCAAGGCGCTGCCCTATGACAAAGACGGAGAAGAGCACTATAACATAATTTCGGCTTTTCATAAGAGTCTCAGAGGAAGTGATACACAGGCATCCATATACTGGCTTTTTCGAATGCTTGAGGCCGGAGAAGACCCTCTGTTCATCGGCCGGAGGATGATCCGGTTTGCCTCGGAAGATGTGGGTCTGGCTGATCCAAATGCCCTGCAGGTGACTATGGCCGCTTTTGAGGCCTGGCAAAAAGTGGGACCCCCGGAAGCGGAACTGGCCTTAGCAGAGGCTGCTGTCTACTTGGCATCTGCACCTAAAAGCAATGCCCTTTATCTGGCGGAGAAATCTGTCAAGAAGGAGATCGAAAGGTCGGGTCCCCTGCCTGTCCCGTTGCATATTAGAAACGCTCCCACTCGGTTGATGAAAAGGCTTGGCTACAGCCGGGGGTACCGCTATCCTCACAACTATCCAGGGGGCTGGGTGGAACAGGAATATCTGCCTGAAAAAACAGGAAACAGGGTTTTCTACCGCCCTACCGGTAGAGGATTTGAGGAAGAGATTCGAAAGAGGATCAATCGACTAAAACTAAAGAAGAAATAGGGCTCACTGATGTGGGTACGGCCGAAGGCCTGCATTGAGGGCTTCATTTGAAATGGCCTGGGGGTTTGTGTGGGCCTCGGTCATAAGGGGGGCGACCATCGGTTGGTATAGCCATCATAAGACCAGCTGCCTTGAAGCGCCTTTCTGGATGTATACTGGGGGTTCTGTGTCCACAGGAGCATCTGTTGGTGAGCCTCGGCCAATTGCCTGAATTTTCCTGCATCCCCTCCCACGTCCGGGTGGTGGAGCTTGGCCATCGTCTTATATGCCGTTCTTATTTTGCGCTTATGCTCATCAGAGGATAGGTCCTCCCTGTCGAGCCTCAGAATCTTCAGGCAACTGGTTTCATGTTTAGAAAGCCTTGGACGGACCTTTGCGTCAGGCTTGATGCTTCCGGGGTCAATATTCTCCTTGTTGTTCTTTGTGAGCAAAGAGAGGGATGCGTAGCTTTTTGAAGTATTGTTGTTTACCAGGTGGTGCCACTCCCGCCCGGACTCAAGTATAAGATTCTTTAGGTCCTCAGCAGGTTTCTTGCCATTGCTCCTTGCGCAAATAAAGCGGGAAATTTCCTTTGACCAGACTGGAAGCACATCCAATATTACATGTTCATGGGTGAAACAGAAGGCAGCATACCTGGCATTAAAAGTCCTGAGCAAACCTTTTGAAAGAGAGAGGACCCAATTGATTTGGTGACGGCATGCCTTTGAGCAATATCTTCGGTTGGGTTTAATCAGTGATGTCCCGCAAGAGAGGCATCTCTTCGGTCTGGTGGGCTTTGGGCGCCCTGCAATTTTGCCGCTGGGGACTGGGTGTGTCGAGCTTTCCATGGAATCCACTTGTTCACTTTAGAATAGGACATCCGATATATACTGCTCCACATCTTGTGGGCCTTGCACTACATATCTATCTTGCCTGTATGTCTTATATCGCGAAAGACCGCATAAATCAAGGAAATCCTACAGTTCTTCGGGTGTGAAAGTTACGACGTCGTCAATTTTGGACCTCCCTGCCAGTATCATCACAAGCCTGTCTACCCCGAGGGCAATGCCAGCGGCTTCGGGCATGTATTTCAGTGATTTCAGGAATCTTTCGGGCATCGGGTAAATGACCTTATCCAAACTGGCCCTCTGTTTCTGGTGTTCTTCGAACCTTTCTCTCTGCTCTTCGGCGTCAATGAGTTCGGAAAAGCCATTTGCCAGTTCTACGCCGCCGATGTAGAGTTCGAACCTCTCGGCAAGCCTGGGATCATCCCTTTTCAGACGGGCCAAGGCAGCCAACGGGGCAGGGTAGTCATAGATAAAGGTAGGTCTGATGGTGCCGAGGTGTGGTTCCACTTTTTCCACCATGACCCGATCAAAAAAACCTTGTTCAAGGGCGCTATAGGGGGTTGAATGAGCATACCGGTCAAAGGCCTCGTTTACCGAAATTTTCTCCCAAGGACTTTGAAGATCGATTTCCATACCCTGATAATGGATCTTTCGATCACCACAAATCTCCCGGCATACAGATAATAACAACCTCTCGCACTCCTCCATGAGGCCAACATAGTCTGCTTTGGCTTCATACCATTCCAGGAGAGTGAACTCAGGCAGGTGGTGATCCCCCCTTTCACCGCCGCGAAAACACCTGTTTATTTGAAATATTTTGGGATAACCGGCAGCAAGGAGCCGTTTCATGCATAATTCCGGAGAGGTATGAAGATATAAGGTGCCTGAACGAACAGCATCTATGTGGGGTTCCGGGGGAGGCGCGGGAATAAGGCAGGGAGTTTCAACCTCTAGATAATCGTGTTCAATAAAAAACCGCCTGATGGATTGCAGTGTCCTGGCCCGGAGCCACAGGTGCCGGTTCCGGCTGGCCAACCGCTGTTGTTCATCCAAAGACTCATTCTTTGACTCTGGTGACATACTCACCGGTGCGCGTATCAACGGTTATTCTGGTCTGCTCCTCAATAAATGGCGGGACTCTGAGGACGTAGCCTGTCTCCAATGTGACCGGCTTTGTGTCGCCGGCAACAGAATCGCCCTTTGCCCAGGGATCGGCCTTTATAACGGTTAGGTCTACAAAATTCGGTAAGGTGATACCGATGGCCCTATCCTCGAAGAAAAGGATCTCTGCATCCAGGTTATCTGTCAGAAAATTCTTGGCATCGCCCACTTGGTCCGCCGAAAGGAAGGTCTGTTCATAGTTCTCCACGTCCATGAAACAGAACTCGTCCTCCTGGCTGTAAAGATATTGCATCCTGCGCTCTTCCAAGTCGGCCTTCTGAAAGCTATCTCCTGACCGGTAAGTAGGGTCAATAATGGCCCCGGTGATCATATTCTTCAGTTTGCAGCGATAAAGGGACTGGCCCTTTCCAGGTTTTGAGAACTGGAAATCGATAATGACGTATGGTTCGTTATCGATCTGAATTTTCAACCCTTTTCTTAAGTCACTGGCAGTATACATCTTATCTATCCTTCCACGGTTTTAGATTCTTGGGACAAGCAGCAAAGCCGCAATCCGAAGCACTCATATAAA
>JADHXI010000084.1 GCA_016783065.1 Desulfobacteraceae bacterium
CATCAAGATCTGGATTTTTTTATCTGCCTTTGCAAGAAGGAAAGCGTAAACATCCATTTCATTATTCCTATCGAGGCCATGCCGCCAAGTTGTATTGTCTCTCTATTACCCACGGCAACGGAGGACCAGGGCAAATATATTCAGTTCCGGGAGGCGTGGCACCTCCTTTCTAATATATAGGGGTTAGACACTCTTTATCTCATCCGGTGCTGGGAGAAGGTTTCGTGCATAAGTCTTCACTGTAACAAAATAGGATATTGGTTCGCATGCTAATCAATCCTAGCCCCATTCCAATCCTCTTTATCTTGGCAGAAGTCAAAGATTTCAGCAAGTTAAAACCTGTGATATCTTCAATTCCCGAAATTCGGGTTGAATTGAGATATCTGATTCCTTATCTCAGGTCTGACATGGGTTTTTGTATGGCAAGATGCGTTCCTCATAGTGAACCTTCTGACAAAAATGACAATTTTCTGAAGGCAGGCGAGATACTTTCAAAGCCGTGAAATTGAGAGGCAATTGAGTTCAACATATGTTAAGCTGCACTGGCTAGAATGCACAAAACCTGTCTATTTCTTTCCCACCCGGCGGGCTCCTGTTTTGAATATGTTACGCGCGATCAGGCTGGGCTCGCACTCAGCTAGGGCGTTCAGTAAATCTATCTTCAGTTTGAGTGCCTCCTCATATTGATCGCCGGACCCACTCTCTACGACCAGATCCACCAGGTGAAGCGCCAACTGTTGCTCACCACCCTCTTTTAGCACGCGGGCGCGGTCAAGAAGCTTTTTGGGGTCGCCCAGGAGCCCGACTATCTCTTTTGCGATGTCGGTACTCCTTGTGGGGAAGAGATGGGAGGGGTTGCCATCGTACCACCCATGGTAACGCCGGAGGATGGCCTTCACAATAAAGTAAGGGTGGCCATAGATAGACTGGAGGTATGGGCTCTTCTGAAACTCATCGGGCCACTCAAAGGTGTGGAGGATCTCCTCCTGCCACTTGCCCTGGTTAAGCATGTGTACCACTTGGTCGTGAAGGAACCTCAGGGCCCGGGCGACCGTCGTGCACGCATTTATGATCTCCTTCCTGCCGGTGATGGGTGGACCATGCCCGGGGAGCAAGAAGTCAGGCTCTCTGCCGGCAATTGCTTCAAGACCTTGCGCCCACTCGATCTCATAACGCTGCACCTTAAAGGGATTACCGACGTTTGGACAGGACCACACCCAAAGGTCACTGACCGCCGCGATCTTTGTCTCGGGCGCCCACATCCAGGTTGTGTCGTCAGTCTCCCCCATATTGTGGTTGAGCAGGAAAGTCCGGCTACCGAGCTGGAGTTGCATGGAGTAGTCATAGGTCAGGTCCGGGTAGATGTAGTTTTGGACAAAACCTGGTAGGTTGTCTGGTATTTCAAATTGGATGCTGTTGATGTGGGCGTGGTAAGCCAGCATGTGCCGGTATCGGTCAAAGCGCAGGGGCAGGTTCCGGTGGGCGATGATAATAGGGCGAGGATAGGCCCTTTCTGCAGCTTCGTTGATGATGGCCTGGGCTCCGAAGGCGTGATCGGCGTGGCCGTGGCCATAGATGATGTAGCGGACCGGTTTGTCCGTAATCTTGCGGAGTTCCTCCAGGATCTGGGGGCCGTAGAATTCAAATCCGATATCATAGATCAACACACCCCCATCAGTCTCAAAGATACATATGTTACTCCAGTATTGGAGCATGTGGACGTCCTTTGTCAGTTCATGCACCTTGCTCTTCCTGGAAAAAAGCCCTGTGCTGCCCAAACCCTCAATATCTACCATGGTCTGACTCCTTTCAAACCGCCGGAGGTTTATATTCACCAAGGCAACCCAGATCGCCTTTAACTGGTCTCGTAGTAGCACCTTTTGGGAGCTACCACTTTCCCATCTTTCTTAAGCTTGTTTATGATCTTTGAGACACCTTTGCTGTCCTCTCCGATCATTTTCGCCACATCACCTGGCCTTACCGGCTTCCCTGCTTCTTTCAAGGCATTCAACGCCTTTCTTCCATCTTAATTCCCTCCTTTAGGCTGATTAACAGTATTCCAGCAGCTTCTTCAGCTATACTTTGATCATCAGAATTTCTTGCTAGTTCCCCCCTTCAGGGATATCCCATAAGATCTATTCGGATGAAATATGTAATGGATGGCCATCTGAAGGTGATAACCCTTTTTGCGCGCTAAGGGATAACCTGTTTGCATAATACCATTTGGCAAGTGACATGGCAAAGGTCAAGGAGTCTTTATGAAAAAGGTACTGATATTGCGGGAACCACAATTCTTACCTCCACGCCTGAGCCAAGAAAGGCGTGGAGGCTGACGCTAATGGAGCAAACAATCAAAACCTTGATACTGGAAGTTGTAGCCGGTACCAGAGCCTTTCGAGCCCCTTTAGCTTATTCTTGTCATCCCAGTCCCGTTCTTGCCAAAAACTTTGGGCGCAAGCCTTCTGCCCAGCGGCGGATGGCCTCCCAGTCCCGATAGTCACCTTCGGACACCCCTTTTGAACTCATCTTCAATTTCATCACCATTCGTATATGGAAAGGAAGCTTGCCATAGTCAAGCACGCCTGCAAAGAGTCCAATATCCACCGGCTTTACTTCTGGAACAGCCGTGATTTCAGGGTTCAGGTAGGACCGCGCCTTGCCCTGGTTTTCTTTCGAGGCCCGGCTCAGGGTAAGACAGGTCAGGAAATAGGCCACGGGAATTCTGGCCAGTGCATGACGGTTTTTCTCTACAAACGCCGTAGTCTCAGGCAACCACCGATCGCTCCTTATGGCACTCCCCACAACCACAGCTTCATAAGATGTCACATCAGTGACGCCATTTATCAGGCGGATATCCACTATTGCACCGTTATGACAAAGGGATTGCCCAATAGCCTCTGCCACTCCACCGGTAGATCCACACCGGCTGGCATAGGCCACAAGGAATTTAGGCCCTTTGGTGTTATTGATCCCGCAGCTGGACTGAGGGAATTGAATCTCCCCGGCTTCCCCCACTTGAGCTAACGGTATACCGGCTCCCAGCGTCATGACCCCCACGACCGCTCCTGTTATCCTGGCGCTATGAGCCATAAATTCTCTTCGTGAGATCTCTTTCATCATGTTCCTCGCTTTCAGGTTTCATTTTGATCCTATTTTTCAGACATTATTTTTTCACAGCGCGCCATGCGCTCGCGCATCCTCTCCAGGACCCGGGTCTTTTGCTCCTCATCGAGGATGTTGTAGAAATCCACAAGCTGATCCAGATGGGTGCCAATCCGGTCCGGCATCTGCTTCAATCGGTCTTTGACCGTATCCGCCAGCCGTTGCATATCAGGATTTTGCTGATCAATTTCGGCCTTTATCTCGTTCATGAACTTGTGTCGCCTTGATCGCATTTCCTCAAAATCCGCCTTAAAGCTCGCCTTTAGTTGGGCATATTTTTTCTTCTGCTCCTCCGAGAGATTTAGCTCCTCCATTTTCTTGTCCATATGTTTTAAAATACACTCTGGAAACGCCTTTTTGGAAAACGGTGGATGGAAGCCTCTGCCGCAGAATCCATAATCCCCACTCGCCTTTACGATACAAAATCCTGCCCCAAGTACCAAAAAGGCCACCACACTACCAACGATCACATACTTTTTCTTCAGTTTCATTTTCCCCCTCCTTTATGGTGAATTTGGGGTCCGCCGTCAGACCACTTATCGGACCCGATGCTTTTGCACCATATACGGAGATCGTTAAGAAAGTTCTTTGAAGTTGAAAAAAAATGTAAAAGAAATGTAAAAAATGTCTTAAAGACTGTTGATTATGCTACATCTAAAGAAAAAGAGGAACGCTAGATGGATGAAACGGTTCTGCTTGTGGATGATGACGCTAAACTCCGGAAACTTCTCAAGGAATATCTAGAGGGTTACGGTATTCGGGTATTAACCCTCCCTGATGGGTCGGAAGTCTTGAAAACAATCCAAATGAAGTCTCCGGATATGGTCATACTGGACATCATGCTGCCGCAAAGGGACGGGCTGGATGTCCTCAAAGACATACGCACAGCATATTCTCTGCCCGTAATCATGCTGACGGCCAAAGGAGAAGATGCGGACAGGATTGTGGGGCTTGAACTGGGTGCGGATGACTACGTTCCCAAGCCATTTAATCCCAGAGAACTGCTGGCAAGGATGAGGGCCGTGTTGCGGAGAGTCGGCCCCGGTGCTGCCCAGACAACAGGGAAGGAAAAAGATACCCAAATCGAGTCTGGCGGCCTGGTACTCAACAAGGCTAAGCAGACGTTAATGGTAGGCAAGGAGGAAATGGCACTTTCTTCGACCGAGTTCAAGGTGATGGCAGCGCTCATGTCACATCCCAATACCGTGCTGAGCCGCGATCAACTCATGAATTTTGCTAGGGGCAGGGATTTCATGGCCTTTGACCGGAGCATAGATGTCCACATCAGCAACATCAGGGCCAAACTAAAGCCCTATCCTCGCTTTAAGGCGTGTATAAAAACCGTATGGGGAACAGGGTATATGTTTGTGGAGGCGCCATGAAGCCTGGAAAGCTCTATATTAAAATATTTGTTTCATTTGTGATAGTGCTCATCATTACGGAGATCCTGATCTTCGGCCTTTTTGTGTTCACTGCCGGAAGAAGTGCACGATCAAGGATCGAGCGTTATGTGAACGCCCAATCTACCGTAGTGAGTCAGTACGTGGAGGGTACTATACGGTCGGAACCTGATACCGGCCTTTCCGAAAACAGGTCCCTAAGAAGACTCATCAATGATCTTGGAAAGATATACCAGGCAAAGGTTTGGCTGACCGGGCCGGACGGGAACTCGATTATTCAGTCATTTGATGGCGGCATTCCCGAGGACACCCCTGCATTTCGCCAAAAAAATAGGCGGAAACCCCTTGCCATGGGACCTCATCACAGTATCAAGAGGGGCTTTGTGCAGTACGTATACGTGCCGCTGAAATTCCAAAACGGAGAGACGGGAAGCATCCATCTCCTATTTGAAAATGCAAGAAGAGATCATCCGGAAGGATTGTTTGCCCTCGGGCTTCTGGCCATCGGCCTTGTGATCGCCCTCCTTGTGGTCCCCGTATCGCGGCGAATTACCAATCCCCTAAACCGGCTCCGAGATTCAGCCCTCAAGATCGCGGAGGGAGATCTTACCCACCGAGCTACTGTGAAGAGCAGAGACGAGATCGGTGAACTGGGCCGCGCATTCAACCACATGGCGGCACAGCTGGAGCGGATGATCAGGGGCGGCCGAGAATTGACCGCCAACATCTCCCATGAACTACGGAGCCCGCTGACCAGGATCCGAATCGCAGAAGAGCTTATCCGAGAGAAATGCGATAGGGGCGACCTTGAAGGCCTGGAGAGTCATCTCGATGACATACGGGAGGATATAGAAGAACTGGATAAACTGGTGGGCCAGGTCCTTGTCCTTTCCAAGATGGATCTCCGTGAGGCGGGATTAAATCTCGAACCCTTTGATACGGCTGGGTTGCTTAGCGAACTGCTTGAAAGGCACAGACTAGCTATCGGCCACAAGGCCCTTAAGGTGCAAACCCATTTCGTATGTGATTCTCCAGTTTCAGGTGACAGGGAGGCCCTCCGAACTGCCCTCTCGAACATTCTGGATAATGCGGTCAAGTTCGCTCCAGAAAGGGGCCTTGTCGGAATTGAGGCATCCTCTGAAGAGGATGGAGTCAGGATCAGCGTCACGAACACGTTTGAGGCTCTTTCAACGGAGGATCTCGCCCGGCTATTCGATCCCTTCTACCGGGTTAAGCCGACCCAAGCAGGCGGATCAGGACTGGGCTTGGCTATTACAAAAAAGATCATTGAACGGCATGGAGGAAAGATCGAAGCCACTAATACCCCCGAAGGGCTGAAAATGCTGATACGGATCCCCTCACGTCCGCCAGAATAGGGCTTTTTTTGTGAGGAAGTTCATCACAAGCACATAAACAAATCTTGACCTTTTTGCTTCTAAAAAGAATCCCTTCTCTCTTTGAAGCCTGAGTTTGAGGTTCTGCATACTTTGATAGTGCCCCGCTTCCATGTTACTTTCACGTCACTCTCCTGGGGATGTATTTTTTGACCCGGCATGCCTGGTTCGAGGTGCAGGATAAACAACCCCTGGGGTGGGTTGAACAATCCGAATGAAAGGCATAAGAACCGGCAAGACGGGCACCTGGAGGTGAAAGAAGGCTTCGCGGGCCTTATTCAGGAGTTCATCCAGGCGGGATGGATCGGGACATCCTCCCCTTGCGAGTGTAGGCTTACCTCCCCCTTTGCCGCCCACGGCTTTTGTCGATACCCACATAAGTTTGCCAACGTCGACACCTGAGTCCGCAGAAGAGGCGAATGCTACCGCGGCCTTGTCGGCCTTGGAGCCGATGAGGGCAACGGCCTTGCCTTGAGATGCAACTTCATTGGCGAGGGCTGTAATTTCGTTCATACCCCAACCTTCTGCCACATGGGTGACAAGCCGGATCTCTTTTATGGTCTCCACATCCTGAATCAGAGAGGCAGCAAGATGCTTTGCGAGTTCCATCCTCAGGGTCTGAATCTCCTTTGCCATCCCTTTCACCGCTGAAACCTTACCCTGTATGACCCCCTG
This sequence comes from Desulfobacteraceae bacterium, assembly GCA_016783065.1. GTDB lineage: Bacteria > Desulfobacterota > DSM-4660 > Desulfatiglandales > Desulfatiglandaceae > JABMQV01. The sequence goes on from JADHXI010000084.1 coordinate 6,632, forward strand.
GAGTTCATCAATGCTGGTACTCAGCTCCCTGCACACCGCGTCAAGAACCCTTGTTTTCTTTCTGTGATCCTTGTGTGCCCGGGTCCCGCAGAGAAAAAAGACCCTCTGATGTCCCCGGATACGTTCGATTCCCGTGATCCTGAGTGGGCCGATCTCGGCCGTGTTCTTGAGATGAGTACCTCCACAGGCAGTACAATCGAATCCGTCGATCTCTATCACCCGGACATGCCGTATGGTCTCTGACAATCCGCGGGCTCGTATACCGAGGGTATGGAGCTGATCTCTCTCAATCCATCGAACGCTGATGGGCAGTGCCTCCGCGATCAACCGGTTGGCCATTTCCTCTGCTTCAAGCCGGTCGGCTTCGGAGATCGAATCACTGTCCAGTTCAATGTAGCTATAGTCTGCACCCAGGGAGAACCCAACCGTATTTATGTCGGCACTTTTTAGAAAACAACGGGTGAGAAGGTGCTGACCCGTGTGTTGCTGCATGTGATCGTAGCGCCTGACACAATCCACATGGCAAGAAAGGTTCGGGCCTGTGGTCTGCCAGGTCCAGGGTGATATGGGTAATCAGTAAAGAACTCTCTTTTTCGCGGGAAGTATAGGAGAACTTGATCTCATGCGTCAAACTAAATTCAGCCTGATGATGTAGTGGTGGCAACCCGCCTAACTTATCTATTTCTTCAAAGATCAGCCAGTGTAGACCTTTGGATACTGGAGGTCCACATAAAGGTAATTATTGGGCAGGGACGTTCTGGAGGACAGTGGGCGGTTTTTTGTCCCTCATTACGCACTATTTCTTTATTCTGGCACGGTACAGACATGTCCTTCTTTGATGCGCTTTAAGATGAGCACGATTTCGGTGTTCCAGCTTTGGGTGACGGGACGTCCATGTTTGTAACGGAAGTTACATATGTCGTCACCCTGTCCCAGTGTTTTTATTCGATCCAGACCTGTATTCAGTCGTTTGCTGCGAATGAAGTCATTCAGGCACACAAAAGGAGCCAGTTCAGGAGTCCCTTGACTGTTATAAAATTTACACAATGCACACTCGGTATAATTATACCCGAAATCGAAATCATCACCGTTTCCTTTAACGAATCCTGCGACCCAGTTACCTGGGTATTTACGCAATTGCGTGCTTTCTGCCCATGCCTTCATTTTAGCTTCAGCTTCAGAGGAAAACTTTTCATCGCCTTCCTCCAGTGCATGGCGTTGGGGCATGTGTTCCAGGTTGACTTTATTTAGGTCATAAATCATGCGTCCGACATCTTCTGCATCCATGTTCAGTTCCTTCATTGGCCGATAATAGGCCAGGTACCACGCGCCAATGATTAAATACTGCGTGTCGTCATTCTGTTCGCCGCCGACACCAGGAAGCCTGAGTACGATGTTCTTAAACTGTGCACTGGCCTTTTTCGTGATTTGTCTGGCTTTGTCTTCTGTAACTTTGCTTTTAAGATAGGCGTATGCGCCCTGGTTAGTCTTTTCGAAATCCTCGATTAAGGTATCTCTGTGCTTGAGATAGTAGTTGCCGGTTTCAGCCATTACGGCATGCACGGTGTGTGGAACAACTGCTGTGCATGGAATAACTGTCAACAGTTGAATGAAACGCCGTCGTGTTATACCTGTTGATGTCTTTTCCACGGTCTACTCCGTATGTCAAGCACTGACCCTAGCTCCTATAAAAAAGCTTCTACAATCACAACAAACAAAACAAAAAGTCAGGCTAAAAAGTCCAACACGGCGGTGTTGAAACGCTCTGCCTGGTCCGCATGCACCCCGTGCCCCGACCCTTGGAGGCACAACCACCGGGCATCGGGGATGCCTTCCAAAAGCGTCTTTTGTTCCTCCACGGGGATCAAAAGGTCCTGGGCCCCAGCTATGACCAGGCATGAAGCGGAGATCTGGTCCAACCGTCCACGAGTGTCGTGAGACCGGATGGCCTGGACTTGATTCTTAAAACCCTGGAGCGTCTGGGCATGGGGATCGGCCATGGCCTGTTCCAAGGCCTGAGCAAAAAGTACCGGATCGGCCGTTAGAATTGGGGAATTCTCCCACAAAAAAAACATGGCGACAACGGCTCGCTGGTCATGACCCCCTTCCATCAGGAACAGCAAGTGTTCAAAGAGCATGTTATTTCGCACCGAGGAAACTGGGGCCGTGGATTCCAGGATAATACGCCGCACGCGCGAGGAATGGCGAAGTGCCACCTCTTGGGCGATGTACCCACCCATGGAGCGGCCCAGTATGTCCGCGCTGGATACACCCAGATCGTCCATAAGGGCGGCCACGTCATCAGCCACAGTCGGTACGCTCCCGTCTTCGGTCACGGCGCTTCGGCCCGAGTTGCGGTTGTCGATGAGAATGGTCTTACACTTGTCAGCAAACACCGGGACTTGCAAAGGCCAGTTCCCACTGTGGGCCGTCAGACCTGCGATCAGAACCAGCGGGTCTCCCTGACCGTGCACCTCGTAATACAGATCTACTCCATTATGAAAAAACATGTCCTCTCCCTGGCTCAGTTTGAATTTTAGGCGAAGAAATTATAGGGACCTCCCCCTGCGCCTCTGTCATTACCCTATTATAACATGCGCCGGGATATTATTCTCAATTTAAGTTTCAACGATCATTTCCGGAAAAAACAATCAACGGCAGACCCCCTTTCAACCGTAAAGCACGTTCTGCACGATGTCCCCCATTACGCAGATTTCTGGGTCCTCAAAGCCTCAGAAGGACAACCGACACGATGGTCATGGCAATACCGACGATGCGGAATGGCGTCAACGTCTCCTTGTAAATCAGTGCGGACAGCACGATGGGGATCACAAAGGCCATACCGATGATGGGTACCACGAGGGATAGAGGACCTGTTGAAAGTGCCCTTAGAAAAAGGAAATAGCCACCAAAATTGAGTAGCCCCATTGTCAACCCGATGATCATGGCCAGTTTTCGATTTCCGGTGACTTTTTCAGTTTGAAGCCTGTTTCTCATGCCAAAAGAAAACAGCATGGAGGCGATATAAGAGATGGCCATATAGGCCAGCATGTTTGTATGAACCGCGGCGAACTTGCTGGTAATTGAGGCAGCAGCCCCGGAAAAGGTTGATAACATCACCAGGAAGAAACCCCATCTGCGGTCTTTGAAAGTCTCCTCCTTCCGGTCACCCTCCTTCGCCAGCAGCGCGAAGGCTGTTACGGCTATCAATATTCCAGTCATCTGAAGGTAAGATAAGCGGTCTCGAAAGTAAAGAATGGAGAAAAAGACGACGATCACGACGTTCAACCGGATAATGGGATAGGCGACACTCACCGGTAGGTGCTTGAGGGCCTCTATATGGGCAACTGTGGCCAGGGAAAAGCTGCCCCCGTTTGCAAGACCGACCAGAAGGAGGTAGGAGACATCGAGAACCGGTTCGCCCGTCAAAAGGAAAAGGACCGAACTCATGGCAGCCACAGTCCCCATGAACGAGAAGGTGGTCCAGGCCGTGTTGCATCGTTTTTCAGCCGAGACCTTATAGAGAAACCTCTGTGTGCCCATTAAAAACAAGGACAGTAAGGCAAATGAATACCACGTGAACATGCCATTAGACCTTTCAAGAAACTTCAGTCCTGACCAATTCCCACACAAAAACCCTCCCCGCTTGGTTGACAGTGGATTTGGGGGCACTACCTTATGTTAAAATAAATTTTCGAGGGAATCGATATGTTTATGTCTTACGAACATCCCCCTTACCGTCCCCCCAGTGAAGCGGGGAGCGTGCTGTTCCGTCTTACGCGGGGGTGCCCCTGGAATCAATGTACCTTTTGCTCCATGTATAAAGACACCCCTTTCGAGAGGCGTCCTGTGGAGGAAATCGTGCAGGATATACAAAGGGCAAAGGAGATTTACGGGCCGCATGTCACAACATTCTTTTTCGGAGATTCCAACAGCCTTATTTTAGACGCCGGCATCCTGGAGCAGATCCTTCACAGCCTTTACGACAACTTCCAGAATATCGATCGCGTTACCAGCTATGCCCGGGCCAAAACGCTCTGCAAGAAATCCTTGGAAGATCTCCGCAGGATTAGAAAGGCCGGTCTCACCCTTCTCCACATCGGGCTGGAGACCGGAGACGCAGAACTCCTGACTGAAATCAGAAAAGGCGTCACACCGGATCAGATGGTTGAGGGCTGTGTGAGGGCCAGGGAGGCAGGATTCGAGGTGAGCCTCTATGTACTGGCGGGAATTGGAGGTGAAGCAAAATGGCAGCAGCATGCCACCGGAACGGCGGATGTCATAAATCGAGCCGATCCCCACTTCATTCGGATCCGGACCTATGTCCCCACGCCTTACTCATCACTTTATGATAGGGAAAAGAACAACCAGTTTCAACTGGCCTCCCCTGAGACGATCCTAAGGGAGCAATATCTGCTGATTGACCTGCTGGAGGTGACATCCCAATATCTGAGCGACCACGTCTCCAATTATGTCCCCGTTTATGGCACCCTACCAGATGACAAGACCGGTATGCTTGAAACTTTGGATCGTGCCATAGGGGATCTTAGCTCAAATGAGTCCTACCGGCGATCCCTTGAGATGAAGCGACACCTGACCCACCTATAATGCCGGCACTCATCTTGCCGCTGCCCTGTGCATTCAGAAATGGTCTCTATGTCTCCGGGATATAGACTCCCGTTCAGAAGTTCAGTGGCTTACGAGAGATAAAGGAGTTGAACATGATAAATGGATTGCCGATTTTTTCCCGTTGTGGCAGATAGAGGTCTTTTATCATTTGCAGATTTTTCAATTGACACGATTCGGCTGCATGCCGGAGGAGGATTTGTATGGAACAGCAAAACCATGGAAGTCATACGCTAATGGGCCCTCTGGATGGAATTCGTATCCTGGAATACGGCGTCTTCCATGCGGGCCCCGGAGCCAGCGCTATTCTGGGTGATCTGGGCGCCGATGTGATCAAGATTGAGTCCGGAGGAGGAGACCCTGAGCGTTATTGGGTTAAAATCGGACGGCTCGACTTCTCCCTCCCTACCGGCGAAAATGTCATGTTCCATGTCTCCAACCGTAACAAACGAGGCATATATCTCGATATCGAGAAACCAGAGGGCCGCGATGTTTTTCACCGACTTGTAAACGAGGCAGATGTTTTTTTGACCAACCTTCGCAAGAGCACCAAGCAGAAGATGGGCCTGGAGTACAGCACCCTTTCGAGGGTGAACCCGAAGATCATCTACGCCAGCGTTTCAGGATACGGTCCCCGTGGACCAATGCGTGATCTGGGGGCCTTCGATCCACTGGGTCAGGCCAGGGCTGGGATGATGTTTGTTGTGGGAAACAAAGACCCTGTGCTCATGCATGTGGGAATCCTTGATCAGGCTACAGCAATCACTGCCAGTCACGCTATCCTGACCGCCTTGTTTGTCAGGGAACGTCAGGGAATCGGCCAGGAGGTTCATGTCTCCCTTTATAGCGCTGGCCAATGGCTCATGTACCCTAACTTGATGATAAGCAATCTCCTGTCCATTGACCCCGTCGTCCCTGGAGATCGGTACGAACATCCTCCGCTACGGAACTTCTTTCGCTGCAAGGATGGAAAATGGATCATGGGAACTCACCACCCGGAAGACAAGTACTGGCCCGTCTTTTGTGAGTGTACCGGTCAGGCTGCTCTCCTTACCGATGCCCGTTTTGCTAACGAGGCTGCAAGGATTAGGAACTGCGCCGATCTGATAGCCCATTTTGATAAGGTCTTTGCTACTAAGACAAGAGACGAATGGATGGAGATCTTTCTCTCAAAAGGGCTTATGTTCTGTTCCATCCAGCACGTCAGTGAAATCAGGGAAGACCAGCAGGCCTTGGCCAACGACTATGTTGTTGACTTTGAGGACGAACGCCTTGGCAACTTGAAGATTCCGGGGTATCCGGTCCACTTCAGCAGAGGACGGGCGGGGACGAGGCGATTTGCCCCGGGAGTGGGGGAACATACAGCCATGATTCTCCGGGAAGTCGGCTACTCCGAGCTGGACATTCAAGCGCTAAAGGAATCGGGAGTAATCAACTGAACCATTCGCGGCTATCTGGCCCGAGAAAAGAAAAGGTCCAGCCATAACTGCCGGACCACTTGATACCCGTGGTGCCTGGGACTAGAATTGAACCCGTACGGAGACTGGGCTCCAAGGGATCTTAAGTTAGATGTGTGTTTTCGAGCTCAAGTCGCAGAACTACTCAAGATAAATCCCAAATACTGCATCAAGCGACGGGGAGGAGGACGCTTTAAGGATCCAGAGGTCAATGACCGGTTTAAGAATATCTTTCGCAAAGCGGGGGTGCCTGACTGCCCAACTCCTTGAGGCTGTGAGCAGGTGGGAGAAGTAAGGAAATGTCTGCCACACCCATAGAATCAAAACAAATTCAACTGGTCCAGGTTTCTCGTGAGGGTACGGTAATCCATATCGAAAAGCCGTAAGACCATATCTGCAATGGGCGCCAGTTGTTTCTCGCTGTAATGGTCATAGTCGAAAGCAGCTCCGGAGCGTTTCTGTACAGGTTCCGGACCTGCTGTAGTCATTACATAGCGGACTATGCGTCCATCCAGTTTATCCAGCATCCTGGCTGCCCGGACGTGCGGTGGGACGTTCTTCGTGTAATCTTCCAGCCGCTTACTGATGCCTTTGCGGTACACCAGTTTATCATCCATCTCGCCGACATAAAGTTGCTTTTGTCGGTTGAGAACCAGATCTACCATTTCATCTTTTAATTCCGGAGCCCCGTATTTGAGAAATAGAAGTTCGAAAAGCTCCCCCTGGAAGTCTTTTGCAAGCGCAGTCCAGTCACGTCGGCTCGATTCCATACCAGCGAAAAAGATCTCAGGTTTTCCATCCTTGTCCATCAGAAGACCGGCATAGCGTTTCTTGGAACCCTTATCCTGGCCACGAATAGTGGGCATAAAAAACCGGGTGAAGATCTTTTCAAACTCGATATCAAGGCAGCTCTCCACGTTGAATCTGCTCTCAAGTTCCTCCTTCAGGTAACGGTTGAGGCTTGCAGATACCTTTAACCCTATTTGACTGACGGTTTCGAGCTCGCCCTCGCCCAGATAAACAAAAAGTGAGTCAGTATCGCCATAGATGACTCTAATGCCCTCTTTTTCAATAAATTCCCGAGAGAAACTCAAGAGCCACTGGCCGATCCGGGTGATGGTGCCTGAAAGGCGCGGGTCGTAAAACCGGCACCCCTGACTCCCCAGAACACCATAAAAGGAGTTCATGATGATTTTCACGGCCTGGGAGAGTGTTCCGTCCTTTGCTTGTTTTGCCTTGTCCCTTTCATGCCAGAGTTCTTCGATAATCCCGGGAAGGATTGCCGAATCTTCGGCAAATTCAAGACCTGCAGGGCCTTTTATGGTTCGCCTTGACGCTGCCTTGGAATTTCGGGGCAGTTTGTGAAGAACCACATCTGCTGCAAGGGGATCTACCCGGAATGTGCGGATGATGCTGGGATAAAGGCTTTTGAAGTCAAGTACTGCAACATTGCAATAAAAGCCCGGCTGGCTATCTAGCACCAAGCCTCCAGGAGCAGCTCCATTTCCAACAGGGGGCTGGGGATAGGTATCAGCGACATAACCTTTACGGTGAAGCCGCGGCAGGTACAGGAAATCGTATGCAGCAACACTGCCACCCACACGGTCAAGCGCCAGGCCTGTCAATTGCGTCCGGCGTACTGCGAGCTGCGCAAAATTCAACTTTTCAAAGATATCATAGACCAACCGCGCATCTTCCAGATTGTATCGAGCGAGTTCTCTCTTGTCTTTATGAAAGAGATGTTTAATCTCTGCTGCTTTCGCGTTGCCTGATTCTTCAATCAATTTCTTGCGCCCCAGGATCTGATGGGCAACGGTTGAAAGAGAATAGTCATCGGCTTTCACATAGGCGCTCCGGGCCATGTTGATCCCATCCAGTGCTGCCCGTCCGGGTATCCGGGCAATCCACTGGTTGAAGTTCTGCCCAGGTTCCATCAGGTTTGCAGGTCCATCCGTTCCGATGTCAAATCCAATGCCCAGGGCTTTGCATTTTCGTGATAGCCAGCTTAAATCAAACCCGATCAGGTTCCAGCCGATAAACACGTCTGGGTCATAATTGTCAATAATGGAGAAGAAGGCTTCAAGCAGTTCCCGTTCGCTAGGAAAGCTTCGGTATTCTTTTGTTTGTGAGCCGCTTCCATGGGAAGGGTCTATCATCAGCACAACCTGAAGGCCTTCTCCGTAAAGTGCGATGGAGTAAAGGTCCCATTCCATGGAACATTCAATATCAATGGAAAGCAGTTTCAGTTGAGGCGTGAAATCAGCAGACCTGACCTTCGGATCACTAAAATAGAGGATATTATTCTCTTTACGAACGCCTTGATCCTCAAAAGCCACACCGCCGCGGATAAACCGCTCCATGAGGAAGCGTGAGGCAGGGTTTATGTCTGTCTCGTAAGTGGGTATGTTTCGATCCTCGCAGGCCTTGCGGGCGCGGTTAAAACCCATGGTATTTTTGAAATAAAGAGCATCCACAGGCTCTCCTCGAAGATTGCAAAGCTCAACCGGTTTACGGACGGCACCAGGAGGTGTCCACTCCTAGTTGCGATTCATGAAAAAGACGATGCGCGGATCGTTAATTGTCCAGTGAAAGCGCATCCCGTCGGACAACCGGCCCTGGAAAATCAATCGGGTCGTGTTACGGATTTGAACCTGTGTGCTGGATAGGATGAATCCGCGATATGTCATTCTGCCCCGCTATCAAATATTCGATGAAATGAGATGTTCCACCTGAGCCTTGGTCCTCATTTCTTCTTCCCACCAATTGAAAAGTGGATCCGGCCCAGGTTGGAGAAGGACACATCGATCACGTCACCTGGATCGACAAAGAAAAATCTGGTAAGCGAGCCCGTGGAGACGATGGCCCCAGCACCCAACTCCTTTCCCAACACCCCAAGCTTATTGGCAAGCCACACCACGACGTTTAAGGGGTTGCCGAGGGCCTCGACACCACATGCGCTCGCCAGCAGGTGACCGTTTCGATGCATCACAATGCCTTCATGGATCAGATCAAATCCCGAAATGGACTTCATAGAAGGACCAAGGATGATCCTCCCATGCATGGCGTTGTCTGAAATGGCTTCCGGGGTTGTCACCTGCCAATCCCTGATCCTGCAATCAACAAGTTCCACAGCACCCATGATTCCCGCGGTGGCTTGTATCACATCTGTTTTCGTGATCCCCGGGCCTTTCAGCGGTTTCCCCATGACAAAGGCGATCTCACCCTCCACGGCAAGCCTACAAAAATGGGAGGCCTTGACCTCATGCAGAAAAGAATGTTCGGATTGGGTGGTCATGCAGCCCAGGATTGGTTCATTGATTTTCAGCTGGTCCATGACAGAGCGACTGGTGGCTCCGATTTTCCAGCCGATCACGCGTTCGCCTTTCTTCAGCCTCTCCTTCACCACCATCTCCTGGACCTCATAAGCTTCTTCCATGGTGAGATCTCCAAAGGCGGAAGAAAGGGAGTCTATAGGCCTGACTTCTTCCGTTGCTTTCAACAGCGCGTTGAACCACTGCCGTTTTATCTCATCCCTGTTTTCCAAGGCAACTCTTCTTCTTAATGGCTTCCGGGATAAAAATGGAACATGGGCTTGATTTCTATTGGCGATACCCGCATGGAGGATACGCGACCGTATATCAGGGAATAGAGTTCTCCATTCACATTCTTTCGTGTGCTGCAGTATCCGTGGTCTCCCTGCGGAATCCTGCAGCGCCGCTGACATACCTGACACCGAACATCTTGATTGTCTAAAGGCTGATAAAGGAGAGCATGGAGCATGGATTAATACCTACTTTTAAGACCAAGTATTTCCTTTCTCACCTATCTATTCTATAGTGTACCCATGATCCGGTCAAATCATGGTTACTCCGAGCCCAAGGAGAAATTTCCGTGGCAGGTATGAAGTGGACGTTCTCAAATGTACATTAAAAGAACAGGGCCTTGAGCCTGGGAGCTGCCTCGTAAAGGTGAACGGGAAGAGAGTCCCTGCCTGCCAGGCTACTCTGCGATACGAACACAAGAAAATCTACCGGTTGATAACTTCCATTCATCTCTCGCGTCCGGAGAATTACCTCTCTATTTATCAGTCAGGGTGCAACTTTTCCTGCCGCAAGTGTCATTCCTGGTATTTCAGCAAGATAAAGGAAGGCACATGGTACACCCCTAAGGATGTTCTGAAACAGGCCGTTGATTACGAAAAGACCGTTACACTGTGGGAATGTCGGGAAAAAGCCACGGCCTGGCACGCTCATGACACGTGCAGGTGCTGCGGGAGTTGCGTAGTCCATGGAAAGAGATCTCCCTCATGTCCCGGAGTCCTGACGCCGGAATCCATCCTTTTTAGTCCCCAGGGCTTTGGTCCTTCACGGAACATTGTCGCTTTCACTGGCGGGGATGCTACCTGTTGTCCCGAGTTTTACGCTGAATGTTCACGTCTGATCAAGGCACAGACAAAACTCTGGGTACTGATTGAGAC
>JADHXI010000085.1 GCA_016783065.1 Desulfobacteraceae bacterium
GAAAACACTAACCGGAAAATTTCTTCGGCGGACCTTGCGTGCAAAGGAAGAATCCAAGTCATCCACAGGAGTATGAGGCGCCTATTCCACTATCTCACCTTGAAAAAGAGTCGTTATATCTTCTTCGGAATATCCCAAGGTAGAAAGCACCTCCCACGTGTTTGAGCCCCTCGGGCCTCCAGGTTCTGTGGCCTTACCCGGTGTTCGGGAAAGCCTGGGGGCAGGTGCGGGCTGGAGCACCCCTTCCACGGTGACAAGAAGTTCCCTTTTAATGTTATGGGGATGCTTGTCCACCTCATCAAGATCCAGGATTGGGGCCACACAGGCATCCTTCCCGTCAAAGATGGCGGTCCACTCATCCCGGGTCTTTGTCTTGAAAACAGCCGCGAAACGCTCCGTCATTTCCGGCCACTTGGGCATGTCCAATTGTTGGGAAAGTGATGAAGGGTCGATATCGAGACCTTCCAGAAGTTCGGCATAAAACCTCCCCTCGATTGCACCCACCGACATAAACTTGCCATCGGAGGTCTCATATGTCTGGTAGAAAGGGGCCCCGGTGTCAAGCATGTTGGTCCCTATGTCAAGGGTCATGAGATGATGCGCCAACAGGCTGTAGAAGAGGGTGGATAAGTTGGTTGCGCCATCCACCATGGCGGCGTCCACCACCTGTCCTTCCCCTGAATTGTTCCTTTCCACCAGTGCAAGCAGGATCCCCATGGCGCAAAGCATCCCCCCGCCTGCAAAATCACCCAAAAGGTTGCACGGGGGAAGCGGTTTTTCCCCCTTTTGTCTGAAAAGTGACAAAGCGCCTGATAGTGCAATATAGTTGATGTCGTGACCGGCCATGCTGGCATAGGGACCTTCCTGGCCCCACCCTGTAAGACGTGCGTATATCACTCTCGGGTTCAGCGTTGATGCATCGTCAGGCCCCAGCCCCAAGGATTCCATTACCCCGGGTCTATAGGGCTCGATGAGCACGTCTGAGTCCCGGATCATGTCCCGGACAATTGCCACGCCCTGGTCGGTCTTGAGGTTGACCCGCATGGATTTTTTACCCCGGTTAAAGGGATTTTTGGGCATGATGTTGGGTATCTCGGGCCCCCCCTTTGAAAGCCTATCGACGATCACCACATCAGCGCCAAAATCGGATAACAACATCCCGCAATAGGGCGATGGGGCCAGACCCGCCATTTCAATAACCTTGACTCCTTTCAGTGGACGCATTTCATTCTCCCTCCAAAAATTGCGTTTGTCAGTAAATATCAAAAGCCTCTGATCGATTGTATCTGAATTTCTTTTTCTCAGAGCGACCAACTATAGGAAATGGGGTTCCCCGTGTCAAGGAACGGACCCCTCTTCAATCAAGAAACACCTGCTCTCTCCCATACATTACAACTCTGTTTTTCCTTGACAATTTCTCAGAAGGCGATAGGAATGTGAAAGCTGCAGGTTGAACCGGACCGCAACTCGGCTGTTGGTCCGTTTGGGGGATGTAATGCCCTGGATGCCTTTATTGGGTGCCTTCAAGAAACAATGGGAGGCATTTCTCAAGAAACTGGAAAAAGTGGGCAAGCGGATTGGAGATGCCCAGAAGGAGTACGAAGCGCTTACAAAAACCAGGGTCAGACAACTTGAAAGGCCGTTGAACAAGATCGAGGAGTTGAGGACCCAACGGAAGATATCCCCGGCCCCCGAAAATGATGAAGGCCTTCTTTCTCCAAAAGAAGGCCTTCAGTGACAGGGGAGTGGTTTATGGCACCATTAAAAAGGAATTTCTTTGTTTCAGGGGAAACCCGTGTGTATAAACGGACAATTGTGCACATGGAATCGGAATAATTGTGAGATTGGCGGTTTTGACTATATAGTCTCTGAACGAAAACCTCGAAATGAAAACGAACCCAACATCAATCATGAGGTTTTAGTGAGTTTGAATTAATTCCATTAATCCAAAATCTAAAATCTAAAATCTAAAATCGTGCCTGAACAGGGTTTTCGTTCAGGCACTATATAGGAGTTCACGAACGTGTCTAAATTTTCTGATGTTCGCAAAAAGGCTTATAAAGAACGGGACTGGGATAAGGTCATCCAATACGGAGAAATGGAAGTTAAGCAAAATCCACAAAATCTCAAGGCCTTAAATGATCTTTCCTATGCTTATTTCAACAAGCGGAATTATGACCGAGCCCTTTCCCTGTGCGAGAGGATTTATGAAATGAGCCCTCCAGGAGACTTGGCCCTCCAGGCCCAAACACTTGGCGCCCGCTACATGAGACACCATGAGGTTCTGGGGGAAATCTACCATCTTCGTGGGAGGGACGACGATGCCCTGAAGATTTTTGAACGACTCAAGGCATTGGGCCCTATTTTTTCCAAAAAATACAGCCTTTCTGCCGAGATCTATTTGCAGAGGGCGGATTATGATGCCGCGGTAAAAGAATATTTAAACTTGGCAGTAAAATGCCCCCGGCACTTTAATGAAGCCGCTGCTGGCCTGCTTGATCTTGTGGATGTGGATCCCCTTAACGATTCGGTTTACAGGGCACTTTTTGAGATTTACACTGAAACAAACCAACTTCAGAGCATTATCGCAAGTTACGATGCCTCGCGCAGCACCGGGAAGGCCAAGGACAGGTTCCTGTTCACGCTGATACACATACTTCACCTCTCAGATGAAAATGAGAAAGCTGTGACAATTCTCAAAGAGGAGGTTCAAAAAAGGCCTGATAATCCCCACCTCCAAATATTGATGGGAAAGTTGTTTCAGGCTCAGATGGAGTTTTCTGAGTCAGAGGCGTGCGTCAAGAGGGCCATATCACTGGATTCACGAAATCGCGTTAAATACCGACAATTTTATGAGATCCTGATCAAGGATCGCCAGAGCGCGGAGCAAAAACTCAAGGCCGCTGTAAGCGATCACCTGAAAAACGAGCGGTGCTCGGATGCCATCCGAACCTGTGAACAACTCTTGAAAATCAATACCAAAAACAGGACCTATCAGGCGGCCCTTTCCAAGGTGATCGACAAATCAATTGGCATCGAGTTGGGCAAAGGAAATATCGAAGCCGCCGTTAATCTTATTGACCGCTTGGCGACCTTCGGGGAGATCGATCCTGCGATCCCCGAAAAGGTAAAAACATTACGACAGCAACTGTCTGGCCGCCGCGTTGACGTTTATGAAGACATGATATCCAACGGGAAGATTGAAGGCGATGAATTGAATCGAGTCCGGTTTGAACTGGCCGGAATGTATCTGGATGAAGCCACCAATACCGATCGGGCGGTCGCCCTGCTGGAGGAGGTGATCCAATCGGGTGGTCAACATGAGGTTGATTCGCGATACCGGATTGCCCTCCATCAACTAAAGACAAAGGACCTTGATTCAGCGGAGATGCATGTCCAGAAATTTGCAGCACTCCCCTGCTCGGATGACAAAGTCAAGTCCCAGATGTATGAATTGGGAGGGGCTTGTGATGCAGCGGGTTTGAAACACCAGGCCCGTACCCTCTTTAACAAGATACTGGTGGCAGATAAGACATTTAAGGATGTGGCCCAACGGCTTAAGATATTGAAACAGCCGGGAGGCGGCAGAGAGATCCCTGAGGCAGTCATGGTGCTCGATATCTGTGAGTCATCAAGAATAATGGACTTATTTGGGGATGAAGCCACTTACCAACTCAAGAATGCCCTTGAGGGGATTGCGTTCCCCATATTCGAAGACTGCAAATCAGATTTCTCCAAAAGCACCGGCGATGGTTTCCTGGTCACCTTCCCCAATTCCAAGCTGGCTGTGGATGCTTCATTGCGGGTACTAAAGGAGATCAGCAGCTATAATTCCAGGATAGTTGATGATCCTGAGATCCATTTGAGATTCGGCATCCACTTTGGGGCGGTTCGGGTGCGGCCCGATGGGGACCGCCATGGGACAAATGTCAATATTCCCTTCCGGGTGGAGGGCCTTAAGGGGAAAGACTTGATGGAGGTCGAAGGCGGTATCTCCCAAGGTGAGCTTCCCGTCAGGGACCGCATCTTAGTTACTGAAGCAGTCCACCACGATATCTCAAGCCTTGACAGATATCACATCAGATTTCTGGGCCTGTTTGAACTTCGGAATATAACAGGGGTTCATAAGATCTACGAAGTACGGTCAGAAGTGGAATAGGCCTTAAATTTTGCCATGTGGACCTGTATCGCCATGATTGCGGCGGGCGTGACGCCCGAAACCCTGGATGCCTGCCCGAGGGAGACGGGTCTGACTTTTCCCAATTTTTCCCTCACCTCAGACGTAAGCCCGTGAATTTCTTTGTAGTCAATACCCTCGGGGAGCGTGGTGTCTTCCATGCGTTTTAGCTTCTCCACCTGACGTTCCTGGCGCCCGATATACCCTTCGTATTTAACTCTCGTTTCCACTTCAAAGGCCACCTGGTCCTCCGTTGCCGGGAGCCCTTCATCAAAAAAATGGAGATGGCCGAAGAAAATTTCGGTCCTTCTGAGAAGCTGGGCCAGGGAAGTGGGGTTCTTGATAGGTGCAGAACCCAGTTCCTTCAATCTACTAAGCACCGAGGCCTCCGGCTTCAACCGAAATTCCCGCAACCGGACAAGCAGCTTTTCGACCTTGTCTCTTTTCGTGCAAAACTGCGCGTACACGTCATCAGCCACAAGGCCCAATCGATGGCCCAGATCCCTGAGTCTGAAGTCGGCGTTGTCTTCTCTGAGCAAAAGACGATACTCCGCCCTCGAGGTGAACATGCGATAGGGCTCATTTGTGCCCTTTGTGACCAGGTCGTCGATCAATACACCCGTATAGGCCTCTGATCTCTTGAGAATCAGTGGTTCCTCCCCACGGATCTTCAATACAGCATTAACACCGGCCATGAGGCCCTGAGCAGCCGCCTCTTCGTAACCGGAGGTTCCATTAATCTGGCCCGCATGGAAAAGACCTTCCACCAATTTGGTCTCCTGGGTGGGTTTGAGTTGAAGGGGGTTGATATAATCATATTCAATGGCGTATCCGGGTCTCACGATATCCGCCTTCTCCAAACCTGGGACCGACCGCACCATTCGGACCTGAACATCAATGGGCAAACTGGTAGCCAGGCCGTTGGGATAGACCTCGGCCGTATCCAGACCCTCCGGTTCAAGGAATATCTGATGCCTCTCCTTTTCGGCAAAACGGACCACCTTATCCTCAATGGAGGGACAATATCTGGCACCCGTTCCCTTAATGATGCCACTGTAAAGGGGGGATCGGTCCAGGCTTTGTCTGATAAACTCGTGGGCCCTCTTGTTTGTATAGGTGATATGGCAGTGGACTTGAGGCAACGGGATTTTAGTGGTCGTAAAGGAAAACGGTCTTGGGTTTTGATCTCCCGGCTGTACTGTCAACCCATCATAATCGATTGTCCTGCCGTTTAAACGGGGGGTTGTGCCGGTCTTCAACCGCCCCAGTTTGAAACCAAGCTTTTCAAGCTGAAGAGACAGTTTCTGAGAGGGCGGGTCCCCCAAACGGCCCGCCGGGAAGTGGTCAAGGCCGATGTGAATAAGCCCCCGCATGAACGTCCCCGTCGTCAGAATCACTGTCTTGGACAGGAATTGCTCGTGAATCCTGGTCTCGACCCCATAGACCCGTCCATCCCTTATAAGCAGTTTGTCAGTCATGGCCTGGCGGATATCCAGATTCAACTGGTTTTCGAGCACCGACTTCATGCGTTTTCGGTAAAGATCCCGGTCGTTTTGGGACCTGGAACCCTGGACTGCCAAACCTTTCCGGGTATTGAGGCGCCGAAACTGTATCCCGGTCTGGTCGGTGTTTTTGGCCATCTCGCCCCCCAGGGCATCTATCTCTTTAACCAGGTGCCCCTTTGCCAAACCACCAATGGCGGGATTACAACTCATGACCGCGATATGGTCCATATTTATGGTGAGAAGAAGGGTGGGATGTCCCATCCTGGCCGAAGCCAATGCAGCCTCACAGCCGGCGTGACCGGCCCCAACCACGATCACATCATATTCTTTGTCATAGACAGGCATTGTATGCTCATTCAGAGTCAGATTTTGGGTTTATCATTATGAAAAAAGGATTTTGGGGGAGTGTATCAAAATGACAAGGGAGGGGCAATCCCCTCCCTTGAAAATCGACAGGCTGCAGAATTAGAATGTCATACCAGGAGGCTGTCCGAGAATGAGATAGTTTTTTCAAGATCAAGGAAGGCGAAAATTATAACCACAGGAATACATTAAAGTATTTCGAGGATTATAATTTGAGTTTGACGCAGAGATTGGGAAAAATAGCCGTTCTCGGACAGCCTCCTAGAACGGATCCTGGATCATGATGGTATCTTCTCGGCCGGCCCCAACCGAGATAATGGAGACCGGGACCCCAGTGATCTCTTCAATGGTTTTCACATAGGCAAGTGCCCGAGGGGGTAATTGATCCACTTGCCTTGCCCGGGATATATCTTCCTGCCATCCCGGGATTTCCATATAAATCGGCGTGCATTTGGCCAGTTTTTCCAGACTGGCAGGGCGGGCACTGATTCGCTCGCCGTCAAGTTCATAACCCACACAAATCTTTAGTTTTTCCAGACCTGTAAGCACGTCCAGTTTGGTAATTGCAAGGCTGTCAAGACCGCTGAGGCGTGCCGAGTCTTGGACAACCACCAGGTCAAGCCAGCCACAACGACGTCGTCTGCCTGTGGTGGCCCCAAACTCCTGCCCGCGTTCCTGTATGTAATCCCCTGTCTCGTCTTCCAATTCGGTCAAAAACGGCCCCGCCCCCACCCGGGTTGTGTAGGCCTTCACAATGCCGACCACATGATGCAATTGCTTGGGGCCTATGCCGGCCCCCGCACAGGCTGCACCGGCCACAGGGTTTGATGAAGTCACAAAGGGGTAGGTGCCGTGGTCTATATCCAGATGGGTTCCCTGTGCCCCCTCGAACAGGATTCTTTTGTTGGCTTTGATTCCCTGGTCCAGTTCAAGGGAGACATCGGTAATGAAGGGGACAAGCCTTCCTGCCATCTGGAGGTATTTGGCCAATATCGGCTCCAGTTCAAGGGGCTCGGCATCCAGAAATTTTGTGAGGAAAAAATTCTTCTCCTTCAAATTCGCTTTCACCTTTTCTTCCAAGGTCTTGGGCTCGGACAGGTCCACGGCCCTTACGCCTGTCCTTGCGACCTTGTCTTCGTAGCAAGGGCCGATTCCCCGTCCTGTTGTGCCAATTTTGTGTCTGCCCTTTGCAGTCTCTCTCGCCAGATCAATGGCCTTATGATAGGGCATTATTATGTGGGCCTTCTCGCTCAGCGACAGACTCTCAGGGGTGATCTCCTTCCCGGCCACTTTAAGGTCTTGGATTTCCTTGAGGAGTACCTCCGGATCAACCACCAGCCCATTTCCGATCAAACATTTTTTTCCTTCATACAAAATACCCGATGGGATTATGTGGAAGATAAACTGCTTGCCTTCCACCACAAGGGTATGCCCGGCATTGTTTCCTCCCTGAAACCTTACGACCATGTCGGCCTTGGCCGTGAGAAGGTCAACCACCTTCCCTTTTCCTTCGTCGCCCCATTGAGTCCCCACCACTACGGTATTGGACATGATTTTTCTCCGCCAGACGATTATTGCAATCCTAAAGGATTTGCGATTGCCGATTTGCGATTTACGATTCGAAAGCCCATTAAGAACAGCCTCATAACCAGAGACGAGCCCAAAAACATTTTATTCAACAGTATAGATTAAAATCGCCTCTTTTTTCGCATTTGTTAGCTCAAACCGTGGTGCTTGTCAATGGATTTAATGGTTTGTCCCATAAATCAAAACCGAGGGTTTCGAAACGCAATTGACAGAAAAACAGGGGACTCCATCAAACCAAACGATAAAACAGGGGGGTGTCCTGGTAAATGTTTCCTTAGAGATATTTTTCTTTCACTCTAGTGTAGGGTTAGCAGATCAACTACAGACAAGAATTTGTGTTTTACATGCAAGAACAACGATATTCGTTGACACTCCCCCAAAAAATAATACCCTATCTCCAAGATTTATGGTTTCCTGAATATTTTTTGCTTGACATGCCCCGATCCAGGAATATAATCGCAGATTCTTGGAATCAACAACAGGGCTTTTTTGCCTGGAATGAGGAAAGGGTCATGACATTTTGGCGGGTTCCACTTGATTTAGGAGAAATCCAGATATCCCGTGGCAAGGTCCATATCCTGGAAGACCGTTGCAAGGGGTGTGGGTATTGTATCGAATTCTGCCCCAAGGATGTACTTGAATTTGACACAAAATTTAATCAAAAAGGGTACCACCCCCCGAGCGTCAAGATTTCGGACGAGTGTGTAAATTGCCATTATTGCGAAATTATTTGCCCTGAATTTGCCATCTATTCAGTGGAAGCGTCAGCGGATTAGGGGCGGATTAGGGGCTGGGAATGGGGAAGATATGAATCCAGCGGTCCTGACAGGTGAACATTTTATGACAGGTGACGTGGCCTGTGCCGAGGGGGCTTTGGCGGCGGGTTGCCGATTTTTCGGTGGGTACCCCATTACACCTGCCACCGAAATTGCCGAGCACATCTCCGCGCGTATGCCGGAGCTAGGCGGAACATTTATCCAGATGGAAGATGAAATTGCGGCCATGGCCTCGGTCATTGGGGGTTCGTGTGCCGGTGTAAAGAGCATGACCGCCACCTCAGGGCCAGGTTTCAGCCTGATGATGGAAAATATCGGCCTAGCCGTCTGCACCGAGACCCCTTGCGTGGTTGTAAATGTGCAGCGGGCCGGTCCATCCACAGGGCTCCCAACCCAAGGAGCTCAAGGGGATATGCTTCAGGCAAGGTGGGGCTCTCATGGTCACTATGAAATCATTGCCCTTGCGCCTTCTTCTCCCCAGGAGATCTTTTACCAGACCATCAGAGCCTTCAATTTGAGTGAGACTTACAGAGTCCCTGTCCTCATAATGACCGACGAAATGGTAGGCCATCTGAGCGAGAGGGTCGTCATACCAAAGGCCAAGGCCATAAAGACTGTATCGAGACCTAGAGCTAAGGGGAGAAAGGATAGGTTCAAGCCTTTCGAGCCGGGTCCTAACGGGGTGCCTCCCATGGCCATTGCAGGAGAAGGGTACAACATCCACGTGACAGGGCTGACCCATGATGAAATGGGTTATCCGGCCATGACCGTCGAGGCCCAAGCCAAGATGATGGCACAGCTGGTGGGAAAGATTCGTAGAAACCTGGATGATATCATATCCACTGAAGGCTATGAGCTTGAAGATGCCGAGATAGTCATTGTCTCTTACGGCGTCTCCGCCCGCACCAGCCTGGCTGCGGTTGAGGAAGCCAGGGGAGAAGGTATCAAGGCGGGGCTTCTGAAATTGAATACGGTCTGGCCTTTTCCCGAAGATCAGATCCGAGCGTTGTCAGAGAGGGTAAAGGGTTTCATAACCGTTGAGATCAATTTGGGTCAAATCCATCTGGAGGTGGAAAGGTGTGCCTGCGGTAAGGTCCCGGCCCTCCTGGCTGGCCACCCCGGGGGAACCATTATCCCCCCGGACCGGGTTATTGAGATCTTAAAGGAAGGTTTTTAGAGACGGCGTGCCAACCGGCCAAACACCTGTTATGCAAAGAGGTGAGGTAATGAATCAGGACAAGAAGCAACCCGGTCATCCCCTGGATGGCCTTCTTAGGACAGATCGCATTCCGCATATCTGGTGTCCGGGCTGCGGCATTGGCACGGCATTTTCCTCGTGCCTCATAGCCATGAAAGAGAGCCAAATGGATCTTCAGAAGACCGTCATGGTTTCGGGGATCGGATGCTCTGGACGCGGTGCCGGGTATGCCAATGTGGACTCCTACCACACCACCCATGGGAGGGCCATCCCATTTGCAACCGGAATGAAACTGGCTAATCCGGAACTCAATGTCGTGGTGTTCAGTGGCGACGGAGACCTTTTTGCCATCGGCGGGAACCATTTTATCCATGCGGCCCGACGGAATGTGGACCTTACCGTTGTCTGTGTCAATAATTTCAACTATGGCATGACAGGAGGTCAGGTAGCGGCCACCACGCCTTACCTGGCCAGGACAACCACCACACCCGCTGGTAATCCCGAGCCCGCCTTTAATCTTCCGTTACTGGCCTACGCCTCAGGGGCTACATATGTGGCAAGGTGGACCATTCTGCACACCCGCGACCTTACGGAGTCCATTCAAGAGGCCTTCCTGAGACACGGTTTTTCATTTATCGAAGTTCTGGCCCCCTGTCCCATAAACTACGGGCGGCGTAATAAGGAAAAGGCGCTTGATACCATGCGGGTTTATCAGGAACAGACCCTTATCAAGAACGATGCACATCCTTCAGAACTGGACATAGACTTTGACAGGGGCATCATCCTGGGGAAGTTTGTGGACGTGGAACGTCCCACTTGCTCAGAGAGATATGACGATACATGCCGGCCAAAGGAATTAATGGAGGAGGAAAAGGCCGCATAGTTGTAACTCGAAACTCGAAACTTGAAACTTGAAACCTGGAACCTGAAACCTGGAACTCAGACCCATGACCCAGACAAAAGAACAGACACCGAGACAGGAGATCACCATCACCGGATTTGGGGGCCAGGGTATTGTGCTTGCGGGTCGCATCCTTGGGAAGGCCGCGGTCCTGGGGGACCACAAACAAAGCACACTTGTCCAGTCCTATGGGCCCGAGGCCCGTGGCGGTGCCTGCAGTGCGCAGGTAATCATCTCCGAAGGGACTATCCATTACCCTTATGTAAGGCACCCAGATATTCTGGTCTCCATGTCACAGACCGGTTTTGATAAGTTTATTGGCCAATTAAAGGAGGGAGGAACCGTCCTTATTGACCAAGACCTGGTTCAACCCCGGGGCCTTGAAGGGGACGTTTTCCCCATTCCCGCCACACGGATTGCTGAAGAACTTGGAAGAAAGATGATGGCCAATATCATTATGTTTGGTTTTTTCACTGTCATTACAAGGGCAGTTTCTATGGAGGCTGCTCTTGATTCCGTGGTGGGATCGGTTCCAAAGGGTACCGAGGAAATGAACAAGAAGGCCTTCGATAAAGGCTGTGACTATGGTGTGGCCCTTCTCAAGAGCTGGGAAAAAAAGGCCAAGGGAAGGGAAGGTGCCTGAATATGAAGCGAACAAAGGACCGCCTGCATAGGGTGATTGTGATCGGGGCAACGCCTGCCGGGATTGCCGCCACCAACAAACTGGGTGAGTTGAACATCCCCGTGACACTCATAGATGGTGACCCGGATCTGAACGAAAAACTTTCCCGGGAAGATTGGCGCCTGCCATCAGGGTTGTCCCTGAATTTTGCAAACCGGTCCGGACTGCTGAGGATCTTGAGAAATCCAGGGATCCACTGTCTCTTGCCCGCAGAGGTCACCTCGCTCAAGCATAATCCCCAGGGATTCCGTGCTAGCATAAAGCGTTTTCAGACATTCGTTGACCGGGACAGGTGCACCCTATGCGGCCGATGCGCCGAAATCTGCCCAGTTTCCACACCGAACGGGAATAGACCCATAGGGTTTAACGGCAGGAACAGCCTGCCAGGTGGCCCTGTTATCAATAAGAGGCAGCAGCCTCTTTGCCAGGCCAATTGCCCTTTAGGGGTTAATGCTCAGGCCTACATCGCCCTGGCAAGCGATGGGAAATTCCAGGAGGCCCTTGAGGTGGTCAGACGGGATAACATTCTGCCGGGGATCTGCGGAAGGGTATGCACCCATCCCTGTGAGGAGATGTGTCGGCGGAGTGAATTGGACGAGGCCATTTCCATAAGAGATATCAAGAGGTTCCTGGCCGATTATGAGATCTCCAACCCCCATGAAAGGAAACCTTTGGAAATTCCGGCAAGGAAAGAAAAGATCGCCGTTATTGGTTCAGGGCCCGCGGGGCTGGCAGCAGCGGCTGACTTGGCCCTTCTTGGATATGGGGTGACGGTATTTGAGAAACAGGCCATGCCAGGAGGCCTGCTCCGCTATGGAATAGGCCCTCACCGGCTTCCAAGAGATATCCTTGATCACGAACTGGAATATATACGGGAATTGGGAGTTCAATTTGTGACCTCCCATCCGATTGAGATACCCGGTGGAATCCAAAAGCTTGGGGATAGCCTTGATGCCGTCATTCTGGCGATCGGTTCCTGGGTTGACAAGAACCTGGGCGTGCCAGGAGAGGATCTGGATGGGATTGATGGATGCCTATCCGTTCTGAACCAGGTCTACAGCGGAGATCTTGAAGGCCCACCCCCGGAGGTGACAAAAGGAGCGGAGGCCCAAGACGTGGCCGTGATCGGTGATGGTAATGCTGCCTTTGAAGTGGCACGCGCTTTAAAGCGCTTAGGCGCCCATGTCACCATACTATCCTGGTTCCCGAAAGACCTCATTCCCGCCGATCAGGAAGAGATTGGAGGTGCCCTTGAGGAGGGCATCTTGCTCAGGGATCAGACCCAGGTGGTCCAATTTTCGGGTAATAACGGAAGGTTGCACCTCCTCCGATGCAAACCCACCCGCCCTGGTGAACCTGATGTGCAGGGGATCCCATGGCCGGTTATTGTGCCTGACAGCAGGGCGTTTGATCTTGAGTTTGACCGGGCCATTGTGGCCATAGGCCAGGTGGGGCCATTTTATGGTGAAGATCCCGATGGGTTGAAAACGGACACATCAGAGGTCCTTTCTACCACTCAACCGGGATTTGTGGAAGTGGATGAATCCTTTACAACGACCATCCAAGGTGTTTTTGCGGCAGGCGATGCCGTCACGGGTCCTACCTCTGTGGTGGAGGCAATGGCTACCGGTCGTTCCGTTGCCCGTTCCGTTCACAGATACCTCAGTGGTGAAGAAGCAGAAACAAACAGGACATCAAGGCCCGAAGGGAAGGATTTCGTAGAGATTCCGCCGGATATCCCCTCTCTCGCTCGACCAACCATGCCGGAAAAACAGCCTGCGGCCCGGAGAGACAATTTCTCAGAAGTGGCATTGGGGCTGAGCAAAGCCCAGGTGCTTTCCGAGACAGAACGCTGCCTCCAATGCGGGGTCTGTTCAGAATGCCTCATCTGTACGGAAGTCTGCAGCCAAGTGGGGGCCATAGACCACCAGGATCAGCTGAAAGAGACCGTTGAACATGCAGGAGTAGTGATAATCGCGGATCCTGCGTCGGCGCCCCGGGTGAAAGGGGAAGATGTGGTCAGGGCTTACGGGCCAAAGGCCGCCAGGCCGGATGTCAATGCAATGATCACACGAGGTTTTGCAGCAGCTGCCAAGGCCATGATTTTGCTGGAGGGGACCTCGCAACGGCCTCGGGGGCGAGGGGTCTCCTTCCTGCCGCCCGACCGAGAACTCTCACCGGAGATACGCACCGGGGTGTTTGTATGCCGGTGTAATGATGCACTGGGTTGGCTTGATGAGATGGATCATTATGTGGATCGTTTAACAGAGAACCCGGACATTGTGCACGCGGAGGTTATGCAA
The DNA here is from genome assembly GCA_016783065.1 of Desulfobacteraceae bacterium. Taxonomy (GTDB): domain Bacteria; phylum Desulfobacterota; class DSM-4660; order Desulfatiglandales; family Desulfatiglandaceae; genus JABMQV01. The sequence continues at coordinate 13,493 of JADHXI010000085.1, forward strand.
TCCGCATGTGTACCAGAGGGCTCTTCAGATATCCTGAGGGCCATTCGTGAGAAGGGCATTACCCGTATAGCACTTGCCTCCTGTGTGTGCTGTCCCCTCGATTTTGTGTGCAGCGCATGCACGGATCAGCGTAGCCGTCTGAAAGACGCCCTATTCAAGGGTACAGGTGTGAGCCGTTCCATGGTGGAAACCTGCAACTTGAGGGGTGAGGTGCTCCCATTTCTCAAAAATGATGCATCCGTGGCCCTGGACCGTTTTGCCGGCCTCATTGAAAGGTCTATTTACCGGGCCAAGAGGCTGAGGCCCCTTCCCGCTCCTGCAAGGAACTACAACTTTACCACAGCCGTGATCGGCGAGGCAGAAGCCGCTTTAAACAGTGCAAAGACCCTTGCCGATGCCGGACTTGAAGTATTTATGTTTGGAACTCCTGATAGACCGCTCTCCATCAAACTGACCCATCCCAATATCCATCACTTTGAAGGCTCCGAAGTCGAGGGGCTGAGCGGAACATTGGGCGATTTTCAGATCTTTATGAAATCAGGCGGATTTGCCCAGGTCCTTCAAGTTGGCGCCGTCATCCTTGGAGAAAAGTCAAGGCATCTTATTCCCTATATCCCCCAGGAGGGTCTCCCCAGCCGCAAGGTGGCTTCTTCGATGCAAAGGAACGGCGTTTCGGGCACGCCCTTTCTCTATCCTGGGGCCACGTCCATTGCCGGGCTTTTCCTGGCCAACCCGCCCGACATCCATGTCTCCGAGAGGAAGAAAGGAGCAGCGGCTGCTGTCATGGCCGCATCCGTCATGCCTCGAGGCCCCAGACAAAGCAAGGGATATACGGTGGTGGTGGACGAAATTAGGTGCCGAGGCTGCGGGCGATGTATGGAGGCCTGCCCTTACGGGGCTGTTACCTTCCTCATGAATTCCGTGGGCGGGTGGTATGCATCGGTGGATGAGGCATTGTGCAAGGGATGCGGTAACTGTATTTCTGTCTGCCCGTCAAACGCTGCGGACAGCCCCTACCGGGACCAGGTCTATCTTGAAAAACTGTTGGAAGATTGGTGGATTTGGGGAGAAGGGGGCTCGAAAATTTCATGAAAAACGGTCATGGAGATACGACGGATTTTTCTATTATCTTCTTTTTGTGCAGCTGGGGGCCGCACGCGGCCTTTCAGGCCCTTCAGGACAGCGCAACCCAAATTCCCTCAGAGATCAAGATGGTTCGAATCCCCTGCTCGGGGCGAATAAGTAAGGCCCTCCTCTTCAAACCCTTTGAAATGGGGGCAGATGGGGTAGCCCTGGCAGGGTGCGAAACGGGTACCTGTCGATACGGCACAGGGACCTCCACAGCCGAAAAGAATGTGGAACATACACGCGCCATGTTGAACCTGCTGGGTCTGGGGGAAAATCGCCTTCATCTAAAGACATTCATGCCCGAGGACTCGGAGGGACTGCTTCAGTTTCTGGGGGGGTTTTGTGATGAAATAAAGGACATGGGCAAGAGCCCGGTGGTCCCAAGTCCAGAGGCGAAGGCGCCGTCTGAGGGGGTGGAATTGACCAAGGAGGTTGTGGCAGCCCACGACATCTATGCATGCCAGGATTGTGGAAAATGTTCCTCCGCCTGTCCTTTGACGCTGGTGGGCAAACCCTTTTCCCCCAGGGCAATTGCGAGCAACATCATATCAGGCAACGTTGATTCTGCCGAGGTGAAGAAGGATGTCTGGTCCTGTCTTGCCTGTGGGCTTTGTTATGATCGATGCCCATCGGCCGTGAATTTCCCGGAGTTCATAAAGGATATGCGTCATATCCTCAAGGAGGGTGGTTCCAGGGATTACCTGGCACATGGCGGCTTTTTTCAGTCCCTGATGAGGACCATGACGCAAAAGGAACTAAGAGTAAATCACTGGGACTGGCTTCCGGCCGATATAGAACAAGACACGGAAAGCAAGACCATGTTTTTTGGTGGTTGTGCGCCCTATTTTGATATTTTCTTCAGCGGTTTCCTGGGGGTCCGGACCAGCGACATCCTGGTGGACAGCCTAAGGCTCCTCAACTTTTTCGACATTTCCCCCTTATTACTTCAAAGCGAACGGTGCTGCGGCCATGACCTCTTGTGGAGTGGGGACAAAGAAAATTTTTTGAAACTGGCACGGCTGAACGTGGATGCCATACAGGAGTCAGGGGTTGAAGAGCTGATCACGGCCTGCCCCGAATGCTACAGGACATTCACCCATGACTATCCAACAGAGGGCGTAAAGGTAAATTTCAAGGTGACCCACATCTTTGATCTTTTGGAGGACGAGATCAGCAAGGGCGCCGTTGGGTTCAAACCATTTGACCGCAGGATGACCTTTCAGGACCCCTGCAGATTGAGCCGTCTTGAAAACCGCTCTGAGCTTCCACGGAAATTGATAGACAGGTTAAAACCCGTTGAATTTCGCGAAATGCAGGATCGCGCCGGAGGTGCCATCTGTTGCGGCAATAGTGCCTGGACCGGATGTGATTCCTACAGCAAGGCACTCCAGGTAAAACGGATCCGACAGGCCCAAAGTACGGGGAGCGACCTGCTGGTCACGGCCTGCCCAAAATGCCAGATCCATTTGCAATGTGCCATGGAGGACCCTTTCCTCGGTGAAGAACTCGAGATGGATATAATGGATCTTACAAGTATCTTAGCCAAGACCATTAATTGGGAATAAAGATTCATGCCCAGCCTCCGGTTCGTGGACCCTGCAGCCCAGAGAGAGTACTGGAGTGATGGCGTCTTGAAAGAACTAACTGATCAGGTGTGGAGGCATGAGACAAACGCGGTTCCTGAAAAATTTGTAGCCGCCTATAGTTTTTCCAATACTCCAACACTCTCTCCGAGCCGTAGGCCCTACGAGCCGGAGGCCAATACTCCATCTCAATTCTACCAGGCAGAGCCATTTATCTCTGACCCCCGATGGTGGAATCTTTGACTGGTCCTGAGAACCAGGTTTTATGTTAAAACAAATACGTCTAGGTGGTGAGGAAGAAATGGAACAAACGGCCTTAGCAGCAACACATGATGATTCAGGAAAAGAGGCCCGAATCGGAGTCTATGTTTGCCATTGCGGGCTGAATATTGCCCAAACAGTAGACTGCCCGAAGGTGGCTGAATCCGCTGCCCGCTTTGACCATGTGATCGTCTCGAAGGACATAGGATATGCCTGTTCGGAACCGGGTCAGCAGCAAATCAAGGATGATATCCTGGAACATAGTCTGGATCGGGTAGTGATTGCCTCCTGTTCCCCAAGGCTGCATGAACCCACATTCCGTCAGATGATCAAGGAAGCCGGTCTCAATCCTTATCTCTTGGAGATGGCAAACCTCCGTGAACAGTGCAGTTGGGTACACATGAAGGAGCCTGAAGCTGCAACCGCCAAGGCGGCGGACCTGGTCAAGATGGCGGTTTCACGTGTGCGTCAACTCAGCCCACTCTATGAAGAGGTGCTCCCTCTCACAAAGCGGTCCCTGGTCATCGGAGGGGGTATTGCGGGAATTCAGGCGGCCCTCGACCTGGCCGACAATGGTTTTGATGTCGTCTTGGTAGAAAAAAAGCCCTCCATCGGCGGCACCATGGCACAGCTGGATAAAACCTTTCCCACCATGGA
>JADHXI010000086.1 GCA_016783065.1 Desulfobacteraceae bacterium
CAAAGGCTTCCTGCCCAGGTCTGGCACGGTTTATAACATGATACCATGCATCCGGGAATTCTATTCTATGTGGTCTGGACATGATTTGTAAATCAATCAGATCATTAGAGATAAGTCAATCAAAGATTTGACCCCCTTTTTGGTCCTTCTTGCAGAAAAATGTGTCTCTTTCACATGATGCCGTGCTCAATGCGCGAAGATATTTCAACATGGATGTGAGAGGGAACCTGAATTTCAAATCCTCCCCTTGGGCTGCATAACCTCCTGAAAACAAGGGATCACAAATCGAATTTCAGATTATCTTGGACAGCAGTGACTTGAAATATGTCTGAATACCTTGGCGAGGTTTTAGAAGTTCACAAGTAACTCAACATCTGATTTCTTAGCCAATTCTTCCATCAGCGTTCGTTGTTTCTGCCAATACTCGTGGTCTGAATGGAAGACAGCGTTTCTGAAGTTTGTGGTGAGATCGGGATACCTCTCGTTGATAATGCCCCAAATATTCTGCCAGTTCCTGCCTGCTTCTTGCTGAATAGATATCGGATAGAGCCACACACTATCGACAGAACCATGAAGAGATTTAAGCAGCATTGGGATGTCTGTTAAAAACGGCATGATTGGGCATATAAGCGCGTAGGTGACGATACCAGCTTCCTTGAGAGTCCGCAGAGCCGCGATTCGACTACTGTTGGGGGGCGTTCCCAGCTCAAATAGGCATCTGAGAGAATCGTCCGAGAATCCGAGAGAGATACCGACAGATACCTCCGCCATGGGTGAAAGTAAATCAATATCACGTACTACGAGATCTGACTTGGTCAGAATACATGCCGAAAAGCCAGCATCCAATAAAACTTGAAGAGATTCTCGAGTTTGGCATCGTTGAGCTTCAATGGGTTGATACGGGTCACAATGCCACCCCATATAGATCGGTTGTGGGTCCAATTGTGATACCTGATCTGCAAGACGTCCTGACAGGTTTGTGTATGATCGAACTTCATTCATCCAACCGCCATTTTGTCTGCATAGAGCATAGCAATAGAGGCACTGATGTCCGCATCCAATATAGGGGTCGAGCTGATATTCGTATCCCGGCACCGAACACGGTAGCAGAACAGGCTGAGCCTGGTTGCTGAGATCAGAACCCAATCTCGGATCACCAATCCATGAATCACTATTCGAGGTTGCACTCATAAAATTCCATCCAAGGTAATATCCAAATCATGAACCAACTTACCAGGCATGCAATCTTTCAGAAATTTGAACCTGTATTATGCCTCCTAGCTTCTATTTGAGGAATCGGCAGGATCACTGGAGAAATATCACCTGATGTAATGACAAGAAGTGCTCTATGTCAAGAAAAAACGGCTTCCAGGAATCTCTTTACAGTGATCGATTGTGGACTTGAGAAACGAATTGAAGCGGTTGAAATTTATTTATTAATATTTGTCAGCACCTCCTATTCCAGGTTTCTTGCATTAGTCAAAACCAAGAAGAAACGATTTTCATTCCTCCACCCTCTCAATTATGGCGGAAGACGCCGCTATCTCGAATGAGAAGTCCATATTCCCTTGATTTTGAGAATCGTCTGTGCAGGACTGGAGCACTGTAACAGCCAAAAGTAGAAGGGCAAATGAAACAGTCTGTCGCAAGTTGTTAGACTCCATCATCACCGTAGATAACAGCACAGATAACCTGCCTTTCGTGCACTTTTTGTGCCAAAGAAGTGACTGTCTTGTTTACCGGAGACCTGAAGCGAGGCGTCAGGCGTGGTTTATGGAAAAGCGAACTGATTCCTTTGTAACTTCATGCAATTTCAGCCGGTTAAACCCCCTCCTTTCGCACGGAGGAAGGTTTAGGGCGTCGATCCATTGTAGAGCTTTCCCCTGGAGCCGTTGCTGCGGCCGCAAGTTGAGGAGAGAATGGTATGGCATTGCCGCCCCAATTGGGGCACAGATGCCATAGTTGGCGAGCCAGTGGTTAATGATCAGAGATCAGAAAAAATGGGTTGGAAAATCCAAGATCTTGTTCAAAATGTGGTGGGTTATTAGGCGCCTTGCTCTTGCAGTATGCTTGCAAAGTTCTCAATAAGTTCGGTCACCGTGGGGTTCAGCTGTTTCTCTCCGGCGCTCTCTAAACCAGCATGGCAGCGGTGGCGAATCGTCCGGTCTTTCCCTCCCCCCTGTAAGAGTAAAAAAGGTCTGTCCTGCACCGGGTGCAAATCCCGGCAAGCTCAATATTTTTGTTCCTGACGCCTGCTTCGACCAATTGCCAGCAGCTTACGGCCCACAGATCAATGTAGTTCTCGCGAACCATGAAGTGTTCGAAGCTCCTGGGGAATATCTCCCTATAGCTTACGAATTCGGAACAGCAGGGGCCCAACGAAGGGCCGATAGCAGCAAAGAGGTCTTCTGCTTTACAGCCAAACACCTGGCCCATCCGGGCTATGACCCGCCCCAGGATATTCTGAACATTCCCCCGCCAGCCGCAGTGGACATTGGCCAGCGCCCTTTTCCCCTGGTCAAAGATGATGACGCCCTGGCAGTCAGCCTGTTTGACCAGTAGGGCAATACGGGGCATTTTTGTCATGATAGCGTCTGCCCGAGGGGTGCTGTCCGGGCCTTTTCCACGCGCGTCTCCCAGGATCGCGATTTCTGTCCCGTGGGATTGGTTCAGGAAGGCCAGGCGCTCTGCGGCCAGGGTGTTTTTGATCTTGGACAGATTCCCGGTTACATGTTCCGGAAGATCACCTACGCTATAACTTGTGTTGAGGCTGTGAAAGGGCGTGGCACTTTCACCGCCGTGGCGTGAGAAGACCCCGTGTTTAAGGTGTGAGTTCGCAAAAAGCACCGGGTATCGGAAGTATCTTATTTCTCCATTTACCCAAAGCAGATCAGACATTTTGAGTCTGCGGATTCTTGAAGAATTGTGTGTGAGCGGGGGGAACGCTTGGGGGAAATTACTTTGAGGTCCTTGGTCGTGCATCCTTATTCGAACCGTGACTGGGAAGGCCTCGCCATATGGAGAAATGAGATAGATTCCATCACGACACAGGCTCTCTTACTTACCGCTGCTTCCTCCCGGACCTGACGGGGTTCATAAGCGTCTGTCACGTGAGGCCCAACTCCTCTCCAGAGACAGCAAAGGCTCAACTCGAATCAAGGATCTCCTAAAGGATTTTCAATCCCGCATGAGCGGATTTCGGGTTACAGGGCACCGCTAGCTCCCCATCTAGCACGACCAAGGGCTTTAGAGGCTTGTTAGCCTATGTCAACCCTTTCCTTGAGCTCCTTGCCAACCTTGAAAAAAGGGAGTTTCTTGCGTGCTACCTTTATGACCTCTCCTGTTTTGGGGTTCCTCCCCTTGTAACCCTCATATTGTTTTACCTTAAAGCTGCCGAGTCCTCTGATCTCCACCCTCTCGCCTTTTATGAGGGCCTTTTCCATGTCTCCAAAGACTGTATTGACCACTTCTTCGGCCTTCTTTATGGGCAGATTTTCCTCTTTGGCAAGGGCTTCTATCAACTGAGATTTGTTCATGGCTTTCCTCTTTGTAAAAGGGAGAACAATAGAAACGGTTACCTGGGTAAGGCGCAAAAATAGCTGATCATATTACTCAAGTCAAGGCCAAATCGTGCAAAAAAGAGATAAGAACGATAAAATAATTCTTGAGGCGTCTCTAGGAGGCTGTCCGAGAATGGCTATTTTTCCCAATCTCTGCGTCAAACTCAAATTATAATCCTCGAAATACTTTAATGTATTCCTGTGGTTATAATTTTCGCCTTCCCCTCCGGGGCGTAGGCCCTACGGGCCGGAGGCTTGATCTTGAAAAAACTATCTCATTCTCGGACAGCCTCCTAGCAGATGAGCGGCCTCTTGGATTTAGAGATAAGTCATGGTCCGGAAAAAAGGAATACTATGAAATCTCATTTGCAAAGTCGGCGTGTAGTGCTCCGGTTCCCAACGGGGTTTACTTTTGTCGGGCCTTGAGTTATAAGGCCGGAGATTTTGCAAACTCCCAAAATGATAAAGACTACTGCCATGAAGAATCTGATCCGAGAGGGGATAGAGGACCTGGTTCCCTACCCCCCAGGAAAGCCAATAGAGGAACTTGAAAGAGAACTGGGGATAAAAGGGTCTATCAAACTGGCCTCCAATGAAAATCCGTTGGGGCCATCTCCCATGGCCGTGAGCGCCATCATGGATAAGGTGCACACCCTCAACCGATACCCGGACGGAAGCGGGTTCTATCTCAAGGAAAAAATTGCAGAAAAGTGTAAGGTTTCAGCCGGTCAAATCATACTGGGAAATGGTTCGGATGAGTTGATCGAACTATTGATTCGAACATTTCTATCTACGGGGGATCATGCAGTCCAGGCATTTCCCAGTTTCCTTGTTTATGAAAAGGCCATAAAGGGGGCCGGAGGCAGAATGAGCTCGGTCCCCATTCTTTCGGATTTCAGGATAGATTTGAAAGGGATCGCCAGGGCAATCACGCCCGAGACCAAGCTTGTTTTTGTCAATAACCCGAATAACCCGACCGGGTCTGCCATATCAAAAGGGGAGATGGCCAGTTTTCTGAATGAGATCCCCGACCATGTCATAGTGGCACTTGATGAGGCCTATATAGAGTTCGTCTCGGATGATTCGGTTTCCAGCGGCCTTGAACTATTGGAGGGGCACCCGTTATTGTTCGTCCTGAGGACCTTTTCAAAGCTATACGGTCTCGCCGGGCTCAGGATAGGTTACGGGTTTGGATCCGGAGAAGTGGTTGACTATATGAATCGGGTGCGGCAGCCGTTCAACGCCAACGCCCTGGCACAGGCCGCCGCAATTGCGGCAATGGACGACGCTGAATTTGTCTCCCGGACCCTAAGCGTTATAAGGGAGGGGCTTCAATACCTGTACAAGAGCCTTGAGGAACTGGGTGTTGAGTATGTCCCAACCCAGGCCAATTTTTTCCTGATCAAAATGCCGCTCGGTGGAAAAAAGACCTACGAACTGATGTTGAGGGAAGGGGTCATCGTAAGGGCAATGGATAGCTTTGGGCTTCCGGACTATATCCGGATAAATGTGGGTCTGCGGGAAGAGAATGAGCGGTTTATCAGGACCCTCAGGAAGATCTCGGAAGTCAATTGACGGGCATGAATAATATCATAACCATAGATGGGCCGGGCGGGTCAGGGAAGAGCACCATCAGCCGCATGCTGGCAGAAAGGATCAATTTTTTATATCTTGATACGGGGGCCATGTACAGGGCCGTTGCACTGGCGGCAACTCGAGAAAAGATTGATCTCACGGACGGAAAGAAGCTTGGCGGGCTTTGCAAATCGCTTGACCTTCATTTCAACACCGATGTGGAGCCGCCCAGATTACTTTTGGGAGACGAGGACATATCCATGGCAATAAGGGGTCCTGAGATGGACATGCTCTCCTCAGAAGTGTCTGCTGTGAGGGAGGTGAGGGAGGCCATGGTTTCGCTTCAGCGGAAGATGGCAAAGGGGGCTAAGATCATTGCCGAAGGCAGGGACATGGGATCGGTGGTCTTTCCGGAGGCAGGGCACAAATTCTTCCTCACTGCGTCCCATGAGGTAAGGGCCGAGAGAAGATACAGGGAAAGACTGGAACGAGGGGAATCTGTTTCAAGGGGCATCGTTGAGGCGGAACTAAGAAAAAGGGACCATCAGGATGAATCGCGATCCATCTCTCCCCTGAGGCCTGCGGAGGATGCCATATTGATAGATTCGACCGATTTAAATCCTGAGGCGGTTGTTGAGAAGATATTGGACCTTATGATTGTTGATTGCTGATTGTTGATTGTTGATTGAACCCAGAAACCAGAGACCAGAATCGAGAAACCAAGGGCATCATCTCAAGGAATGCAGACCAGCAAGGGTTTCAGCGCACATATTTTTCAAAAAGGTGTTGAACTTAGAAATAGCTCTTGGTATAAACAAAAAGTTTTGGAGAAAATTTGGGGCAAATCCACGGAGGGGGTATTTAGGTTGATGGAAAAAGAAACAAACAGCACAACCCAAAAGGAAATCATTGAGACTGAAAATTCTGACAGCCTGACTGAGGAAGTACGGCAGCCTGACCAGCAGAAAACAGCGGTAGACATGGCTGATGTTTCAGAGCCGCAGGAACCCCTCCCGCAGGAAGCAGGGGCGGAAATGGCTGATGTTTCAGAACCGCAGGAACCTATCCCACAGGAAGCAGAGGCGGATATAGCTGATGTTTCAGAACCGCAGGAACCCCTCCCGCAGGAAGCAGGGGCGGAAATGGCTGATGTTTCAGAACCGCAGGAACCTATCCCGCAGGAAGCAGAGGCGGATATAGCTGATGTTTCAGAACCGCAGGAACCCCTCCCGCAGGAAGCAGGGGCGGATATGGCTGATATTTCAGTTGAAACTGGCGAGGCGGATGCGCAAGAAACTGATAATTTTGGAAAGCTGTACGAAGAAAGCCTCAAGAGTATCCAGGAAGGAGAGGTCATCAAAGGGGAGATCGTTCAAGTAGACAAGGAGTATGTCCTGGTTGACATCGGATACAAGTCGGAGGGCCAAATACGCCTTCAGGAGTTTATAGATCCGGAAGGCAATTTAACGGCCAAGGTCGGAGACAAGATAGAGGTCCTCCTGGAGAGAAGAGAGGATGATGAGGGTACCATTCGGCTCTCCAAGGAAAAGGCCGCCAAGATCAAGGTCTGGGATCAGATCAAGGAAATATATGAAAACAACGGGACTATCATGGGCACAATCGTTTCCCGGGTCAAGGGAGGGCTGGCGGTTGATATCGGCCTTCAGGCCTTTTTGCCGGGTTCCCAGGTTGACCTGAGACCCATAAGGGATATGGACTCCCTGGTAGACACCGAGCATGAATTTAAGATCGTTAAGTATAATAAGCGTCGCGGTAACATCGTACTTTCCCGGAGAGCCATACTTGAGGCAGAACGAATGGCCTTGAGGGAACAGACCCTCAACCTCATTGAGGAAGGAACGGTGCTTGAGGGCATCGTCAAGAATATTACCGACTACGGGTTGTTTATAGATCTGGGCGGTATCGACGGCCTTGTCCATATTACTGACATGTCCTGGGGTAGGGTAGGGCACCCTTCAGAGGTGCATCAGGTTGGTGACGAAATTTCTGTCAAGGTCTTGAATTTTGATAGGGAACGGGAAAGGGTATCCCTTGGTATCAAACAGCTGGCCTCTGATCCGTGGAGTGACGCCGAACACAAGTACCCCCTGGGCACGAGACTCACTGGGCGTGTGGTTAGTCTCACGGACTATGGCGCGTTTGTGGAAGTAGAGGAAGGTGTGGAGGGGTTGATTCACGTCTCAGAGATGTCCTGGACCAGAAAAATACGACATCCCTCCCAGGTCTTGAACGTGGGTGAGATGGTGGATGCCATGGTCCTGAACATCGATGTTGCCAGGAAGCGGATTTCCCTGGGAATGAAGCAGGTGGCACCGAACCCCTGGGATATTATTGAAGAGAAATATCCTGTGGGCACAACCATAGAGGGAAAGATAAAGAATATTACGGATTTTGGGATCTTTATAGGTATTGATGAAGGCATAGACGGGCTCGTTCATATTTCTGACATCTCGTGGACCAAGAGGATAAAGCATCCCTCAGAGGTTTACAAGAAGGGCCAGGAAGTCCAGGCGGTGGTTCTCAACATTGACAAGGATAGTGAACGTTTTTCACTGGGTATCAAGCAGCTGGCGTCTGATCCGTGGAACGAGATCCCCAATAGATACAAACCGGGAACCCGGGTGACAGGGACTGTGACCAACGTGACAGATTTTGGTCTGTTCCTCGAACTGGAAGAGGGAATAGAGGGTCTGATTCATCTATCCGAAATATCCACCGAGAAACGGGGTAATCCCATGTCGCGATTTCAGGTGGATGATGTCATTCAGGCAAAGGTGATCAATATCTCGAGTAAAGACAAAAAAATCGGCCTTTCGATCCGGAGGTTGGGTGAAAGCAGTGAAAAAGAAATCCTAAAGAGCTATTTGAATAACCACCAAGAGGCCACGTCAAACCTGGGTGAACTCCTGAAAGAAGAGATGATGAACCTGCAGCAGCATGCCCTCTCAGAGGACCCGGATTCCGAAGGTGAAGCAGGGGCAGAAGAGGTTCCGGGACCCGATGCCGATAAACAACCCGCAGGAGATGCGGAACGTGAGGAATTTATGGCCTCGGATGAGGCCGAGAGACCCGAGGAGGTCCGGACATCCAAAGGAGAAGCCAATATTTACGCACCCGAAGGAGAACCCTCGGATGTAATTGATGAAGACACTGACGCTCTCAAGAGCTAATAACCGGGGGCGGATTTTTTTCTTTCTTACCATACCCTTATTCGATTTTTGCCTCGGGCCGCCTGCTGAGGCCCTGTGGACTCCGTACGCCACAACTTCCCAAGCCAAGAAATGGCGAAAAAAAGACATTCGATTTTGACAGTCTTTGTGATCCTTGGGGTCATTGCCTTTATACTGGGCGGCACCATGATCCTTTTCCTCAAGCTATTGGGGCCATCATCGGGTTTTTCCTTCACGGAAAAAATCGGGGTAATCCCCATCGATGGCACCATCGCAAGTTCTCAAACAGTCACGTCTCAACTCGTCAAGTTCAGGAAGGATGAAGGGATAAAGGCGATCATCCTGAGGATAAATTCGCCCGGTGGCGCCGTGGGGTCAACACAAGAGATCTACCGTGAGGTGAGGAAGACGCTTCCGGCGAAAAAGGTGGTTGCGTCCATGGGCAACGTGGCCGCATCGGGCGGATACTATGTGGCCGCTGCGGCAGACAGGATTGTGGCAGCACCCGGGACCATCACCGGCAGTATCGGGGTCATCATGCAGTTTATCCAGCTCGAAGGTCTCCTTGATAAGATCGGGGTCCAATTTGAGATCCTGAAGAGCGGGGAGTTTAAAGACATCGGCTCCCCTGACAGGAAAATGACCAAACGGGACAGGGAGATGCTGAACGTTCTGATAAAAGATATCCAGGAGCAGTTTGTGAATGGCGTGGCCAAAGGCAGGAAAATGCCCGTTGAAAAGGTCCGTAAGATCGCCGACGGTCGGGTCTTTTCAGGGGCCAGGGCCAAGGATCTGGGGCTTGTTGATGTCTTGGGTAATTTTCAAGACGCAGTGGCGCTTGCCAAGAAAATGGCTGGTATCAAGGGAGATGTGACCCTGGTCTATTCCAGAAAGAGCAAACTGCAACTGTTGGATCTGCTACTGGGGACGGCAGCCAGGTCTGTCAGCGAATTCCTTCAGGGCATGAAGACACAAATAGAGTACCGCTGGAGCGGCCCGCTGGCGCATAGGCCTTGACGGGCCCCCGAACCCCGAAGGTCTTGCGGTTCAGAGCATCAGAGAAAGCTACTGACATCCCCTTTCCCCTCTCGCAGGACCTCCGGTGTGTCATCAATCAGTGAGACCACGCTGGAAGGGTTCTGGTTTAGCACCCCGCCATCAACGACAATATCGAGATATGAGCCAAAGGTTTCCTTTATGAACTGCGGGTCATCATATCCGGCGCTTGTGCTAATGATGGGCCTGCCGAAGGTGCGGACAATACCAAGGCAGATTTTGTTATCCGGAACCCTGATGCCCACCGTCTTTCTTTTTGTCAGCATGATTTTTGGCACCAATCTGGTTCCTTCAAGGACAAAGGTATACGGTCCGGGCAGGTGCCTCTTCATTGTCTTGTAGGCATAGTTGGAGACAAGGGCATACCGGCTGATCTCCTTGAGACTGTCGCATACAAAGGAAAAGGGTTTATTGAGAGGACGGTTCTTCAGCTTATAGATGAGTTGTATCCCTTTTTTGTTATAAAGGTCGCATCCTATCCCGTAGAAAGAATCAGTGGGGTAAGCGATGAGGCCTCCGCTCTCGAGGACATCACTGACGCGCCGGATAAGCCGCTGTTGAGGGTTATCCGGGTTTATGGAAACGAGTAAGGTCTTTTTGGGTCTTGACATATGGGTCTAAATTCGCTACTGGCGCTTTATTCTGCCTTGTTAGGTTTGGCCTTTGGTAGCTTTATCAATGTCTGCGTTTATCGTATTCCCCTCAAGAAATCAATCATTAAACCGCCCTCTGCCTGCCCAAAGTGCCGCCAAAGGATAAAATTCTATGACAATATCCCTCTCATAAGCTACCTCATCCTGCGGGGCAGATGCAGGCATTGCCGTGGCTATATCTCATGGGAGTATCCCCTTGTGGAGGCCGTTACAGGGCTTTTAAGCCTGGCCCTCTTTATCAGATACGGACTGAGCCTTCAATTTCTTTTTTTTCTCCTGTTTGCCGGAACACTTGTGATGATCAGTTTTATTGATCTTCACCACAGGATCATACCTGATGTCCTCTCATTGCCCGGGATCCCCGCGGGGTGGGCCTACTCTCTTTTTGCCGGTCACATATCCTGGCTCGATTCCCTGATCGGGTCCATCGCAGGTGGCGGGACCCTTTTTCTCGTGGCCCTTGTCTATCAACGCCTCACCGGAAGGGAGGGGATGGGTGGCGGGGACATAAAACTATTGGCTATGATTGGCGCATGGATGGGGTGGATGGCATTGCCCTTTATAGTACTCATATCGTCCTTGACAGGTGCAGTTGTCGGTTGCCTGTTTATCCTCATGGCCGGCAAGGGGTATAAATTTAAGATACCATTTGGACCGTTTCTCTCCCTCGGGGCCCTTGTGTATCTATTTTTTGGCCTTAGACTTACAAACTGGTATTTTCGTCTACTCCATTAGTGAGGCCTCAACTTGCGATTTCCGTTTTTTAGCTTGAGAACAGGGATTCTGGCATATCTGGGCTTCTTGATTGTGGTTGCCATGCTCCTTGTCAATGCGGTTATGGTAAAATTCGAGGAAAGAGAACTGGTGGAGGCCAAGCTTCAAACAGGGCGTCTGCTCTTACATAGTCTGGCCCGCCAGGTGGCTAATGAAATCGGCCACGCGCAAAAAGGATGGGACAGGGTTTTTTTAAGGCGTGCTTTCCAGGAAGAGCTGAGGCAATTGATTCAGGTAGGGAGATTTTCAGAGGCCCTGATAGTGGGCACAGGAGGGGACAAGGTCTATGGCACAGGGTCGTGGGCCTCCAGCTCCCATGAGCCGGCGGCTCGGGGAGACGCGGAAAAGGATGCCCTTGTTCTCTCAGCCAAGGCACTCCAGCTCAAGAAGTGGGCGTTTGATTTTTACGGAAGCACCTGGGGCGTGATCTGGCCTGCCCATGAGCGGCTGATGATATCGTCCCCCCTGTTTGTGGAGGGGCGTTTGATGGGCGCCATTACCATAGGCGTACACCTCGAATCTCTGTATGGGATGCTCAGGGAGTCGGAGAAGACCATCCTGATCTTCATCGTCCTGAACACACTGATCCTTGTCCTCTTTGGTGTCTATCTTCTCTCCCGCACGGTGGTCAAGCCGATCCACAAGCTTCTGCAAATTACGGATCAATTCGAGGGTGGAGAGCCATTTCCATCCTTTGGAGATTCACCCCGGAATGAGATCGGGCAGCTGTTTCGCTCGCTCAATATGATGCTGAGACGTCTTGAAGAGAACAAAAAAGAGCTGAGGACACACATTTCGTCCTTGGAGAAGGCCAACCAGGAGGTCAAGAAGGCACAGGAGGAAATTATCAGGTCTGAAAAGGCGGCTTCGGTTGGGCGTCTGGCAACCGGGGTGGCCCATGAGATGGGTAACCCGGTCGGCATTGTCCTGGGTTACCTGGAGCTCCTTAAGGGAGAGGACCTTGAGGATGCGGAAAGAAAAGATTTTCTGGACCGCATGGAATCGGAACTGACGCGTATTAACCGGGTTATCAAACAGTTGCTCGATTTTTCGAGACCCTCAACAGGTGATCAGGAAAAAGGGAATATCCATGAGATGATCATTGAGACGGTCAATATGCTGATGCCCCAGCCAATGATGGCCCACTTGGAGATAGAGATGGCCTTGGAGGCTGAAAGGGACACGGTATGGGCAGGACCCGACCAGCTAAGACAGGTCTTCCTGAACATTATCATGAACAGCGCCGATGCCATGCAGGGGGGAGACCCGTTGAATAACGGCTTGGAGACCGGGGTCCTGACCATCAGAACCCAAGACAGGGATGATTCCATAGAGATCAGGTTTACAGACACGGGAAAGGGGATCCCGAGTGATGAACTGGTTCGAATCTTTGACCCCTTTTTTACCACAAAGGAGCCCGGTAAGGGGACCGGCCTGGGCCTGTCCGTATCCTACAGGATCATTGAAGAACTGGGAGGCCGGATCCGTGCGGAGAGTTCTCCCGGGGAAGGTACGACCATCATTATTGATATTCCCCTCCACCAGGGGAGCAGACCCGAGAATTGAGGTGTATCCAGCCCATGTCTCAACAATGCGTTCTTATCATAGATGATGAAAAAAACATGCGCCATATGCTGAAGATCATGCTGGGCAAAGCGGGTTATTCAGTTGAAAGCGCGTCCGATGGTGTTGAGGGGCTTGAGCGAATGGAAGGCTCCGATTTTGGTTTTATCCTTTGCGATATCAAGATGCCCCGCATGGATGGGATGGCCTTTCTCAAGGAGGCCAAAGAGCAATATCCCGAGAAAACCTTTATCATGATGTCGGCCTACGGTACCGTGGAAACAGCGCTTGAGGCAATGAAAGAGGGGGCCTATGATTACGTATCCAAACCCTTCAAGAAGGATGAGGTCCTCTTGACCCTGAAAAAGGCCGAGGAGCGGGAAGGGCTAAAGGAAGAAAACCTGAGGCTCAAGACCAGGCTCAATGATATGGAGAAAAAGTATTCCTATGGCAACGTGATCGCCCGAAGCGAGGCCATGGCCAAGGTCTTCGATCTTGTACGTAAGGTGGCCGAACACAAGACCACCGTGCTCATTACCGGGGAGAGCGGCACCGGTAAAGAACTGATCGCCAGGGCCATACACCGAACCGGGCCCAGGGGCCAGGAGCCCCTGGTGAGCATAAATTGCGGGGGTATCCCGGAAAATCTCCTTGAGAGTGAGTTTTTCGGCTACAAGAGAGGGGCATTCACGGATGCGGTCAAGGACAATCCGGGTCGTTTTGTGGAGGCAGACGGAGGAACGATCTTCCTGGACGAAATCGGAGAGCTGCCATTGCCCTTGCAGGTGAAGCTCCTGCGTGTTTTACAGGAAGAGGAGGTAACCCCCTTGGGGGGAATCGGCTCGAAGAAGATCGATGTAAGAGTGGTCACTGCCACATCCAAGGACCTGGATAAGATGGTGGGAGAGGGGAAGTTCCGTGAAGACCTCTTTTATCGTATTAATGTCATGCGGATTCATATCCCTCCCCTCAGGGACAGGAGAGGGGACATCCCGGTTCTTATGGGACATTTCATAGAAACCTTTAACGAAAAACTGAACAAGGATGTGGAAGGGCCCACTTCTAAGACGGTGTCCATATTGATGGATTACCCTTGGCCCGGAAACGTGAGAGAACTGGAAAATGTCATTGAAAGGGCTGTATTGCTTTCAACGGGACGATTGATTACGCCGGCGGAACTCCCCTCCAATCTGATACGGTCCAAAGGCCTCCCCCACTATCTTGACCCTGAAGACACTCTTTCCATCAAGAAGGCCTCAAAGGTTCTCCACCGGACTCTCATAAAAAGGGCGCTTGAGGAAACCGGCGGAAACAAGACCCGGGCGGCCAAGCTCCTGGAGATCAGCCGGCCCATGCTCCTGTCCAAGATCAAGGAATATGATCTCGGGTAAACACAGTGGGGGGGTCGCTGATCAGACCGAAAAATCTATGATTGACACACGACCGTGTGTTTTCCTATTCTCCCTGATCGGAGGGTAGGTTCTCCATAACATTTATCAAGATCCGGAATCACTGACAGAGGGCGGGGCTTATGGAAATTGATAATTTAGACCTTTCGGTTTCAAGGTTGGGCGAGTGCAAGATCTCCACACCCCTGACCGGAGTACAATTTGTAGACGATGAGGAACGGGTGCTTTTTCATTCTAGTCTGAAAGGGGTGAAGGAGGTCCTGGACAAGGGGGGGAGGCTCCCCAGTTTTGAAATGGCCGGTCCAAGGAGGAAGATCTATTTCGACCCTTCAAAGCTCAAGTGCGGAATCGTGACCTGCGGGGGGATTTGCCCTGGGGTGAATGATGTGATTCGGGCCATTGTCTTAAGCCTTTACCACCATTACGGTGTGCCGAATGTGTGCGGTTTCCGGTATGGTTTTGAGGGACTTTCACCCAAATACTCCCATTATCCTATGGAACTGACCCCCAAGGAGGTGGTCAACATCCAGCAATGGGGAGGCACGATCCTGGGCACCTCCCGGGGGCCTCAGGATGTCTCGGAAATGGTGGACACCCTGGAGCGTATGGACATGCGTATCCTCTTTGCAATCGGTGGGGATGGGACCCTGCGAGGTGCTCACGCCATCCATGAAGAGATCAGGCGGCGCAATCTCAAAATAGGGGTGATCGGAATCCCGAAGACCATAGACAACGATATCTCTCTTGTTGACAAATCCTTTGGTTTCGAGACGGCTGTTGCCGAAGCCAGGCACGCCATCCACGGGGCCCACGTGGAGTCCATAGGGGCACGTAACGGTATCGGGCTGGTGAAACTGATGGGCCGTGAATCAGGGTTTATCTCCGCCAATGCCACCCTGGCCACCACTCAGGTCAATTTCTGTCTGGTCCCGGAGGTTCCCTTTGGCCTGGATGTCTTTCTGGGGGCCCTGGGGGCGAGGCTTGAGCGCAGACACCATTCGGTTGTGGTGGTTGCGGAGGGGGCGGGACAAGACCTGATGAAGGGGACGAACATGAAGGACAGATCCGGCAATGTACGGCTTGGGGACATCGGCCTTTTTTTGAGGGATCATATCAAGACCTACTTTGAGCACGCGGGAAAGACCATCACCTTGAAATATATAGACCCCAGCTACATGATCAGAAGCATGGCAGCGAATCCGCACGATTCGGTATTCTGTCTGCTTCTGGGCCACAATGCGGTCCATGCGGGGATGGCCGGCCGGACAAACATGCTGACAGGATTCTGGAATGGAGAATATACCCACGTTCCGATCCAGCTTGCCGTGTCAAAGAGAAAACAGATCGATCCACACGGGAGACTGTGGAGCAGCGTCGTGGAGTCCACAGGACAACCAAGACAGATGCTGTGAAGGTACCTGTCTGGATCCTTCTTTTCCCCTCTAACGTATCCCCGTGGTGTTTCTGCTAGCCCTCCTTGAGCCACTTTCTGCGGCTGTCTGAGGCGATAGGGGCCATCTTCTATTTTGCCTTGCTGATCTCGCCCAAACTTATGATTTGGCTGTGAACCAATTGCGAGATTAATTCCCGACTCGTGAACATCGAAATAAATGATATATTAGTTATAAGAATACCAATAGGTTTCCATATTTTCCTGTGATTTTCCATTAAGTTTGCGAGAAATAGTAGGATTTCTGGAGTGGGGTTCGGGTGTTTCTTTCCGGCGCTCTCTCAAAGTGGATTTACTTCTCACTTTCGCAGTGGCTGATATTTGGGGTTTTCTCCTTCTGAATTCTTATTGGCTTCTCCGTGCTTTCGGCAAAACCCCAAATATCAGCCACGTTTCGATGACCGGTTTAGAGAGCGCCGGAAAGAAACAGCTGAACCCCACGGTTCCCGAACAATTTGAACCTACATTTTTTTTAAGGATAAAGTCAAATGTGCGGAATATACGGGATAGTATCCCGTTCACTTCACGGGGAAGAAATCTTGAGACGTCTTTCCCGCATGGGGAAACTTGAGAGACATCGGGGGCCTGACGATCAAAGGGAAACGGTCATTTCCGTAGGGGATCGTCGGATAGGGCTTGGCTTTGTGAGGTTGTCCATCCTGGATCTGGCGACGGGGATGCAGCCGATCCAATGTCCAAAAGATCAATCCACCATCATCTGTAACGGTCAGATTTACAACTATATTGAACTTCGATCTGATGTGAGGGATGAGCCTTTTGTATCCAAGGGGGACGCGGAAGTGGCCCTCCACCTATACCGGAGAACGGGTCTCGATTTTCTCCAGCGCCTGAATGGCATGTATGCGGGTGTCATCCTCGATCCCATCCAGAAAAAACTGCTGATGTTTCGCGACCGATTCGGGATCAAGCCCCTTTATTATGCTGTCTGGGAGGGGAACTTTGTCTTTTCTTCTGAAATAAAGCCATTGCTGGCGGAAAGCGGTCTTCCAAGACGGCTCAATCACTCCCGGATGGGCACACTCTTTACCTATCGATACCTTCCAGGTGAAGAAACCATGTTTTGCGGTCTCAAGCGGTTGCCGCCCGGTTCTTATCTGGAATATGACTTGGAAAGCGGGAAATACCATGTGGAGCGATACTGGGAGTATGGTTTGGACCGTGAGAATTCCGACTTGAGCCTGGACGAGGCAGCGGAGAAGTTCCATGCCCTGTTCATGGATGCCGTTCGCATCCGGCTCAGGTCAGATGTGGAGGTGGGAAGTCTCCTGAGCAGCGGCATTGACTCTTCCGCGGTGGCATCTCAGGTGGCGAAGCTGCGGCCTGATGTCAGGTTATTTACCCTTGGCTTTGATGAAGAGAAATATAACGAATTACCATCGGTGGAGAGATTTCTCAGGGTCAACAAAAACCTTTTCGGGTCGGTAAGGCTTATAACGAGGGTTTGTGGCAGGGAGTCCCTTGATCAACTCCCCGAGATTGTCCGGGCGCTTGAAGAGCCGATCTCGCTGGGGGCCGTTTTTCCCACGGACCAGGTCTGTCAACTGGCCGGCAGGCACGTCAAAGTGGTGCTGACAGGAGAAGGCGCTGATGAGATCTTTGCCGGTTACCGTAAATTCCTGCTCGAGATGGCTGCCCATGAGTATGATAACCCATCCGGCAAAGGGAAGAGGGAACTGGAGGCGGTCTATCCTGAACTCCGTT
>JADHXI010000087.1 GCA_016783065.1 Desulfobacteraceae bacterium
GTATTCCGCCCCTAAACGATCAAGTTCGCCCAGAACCATCAAAATCAAGTCATCCACCCGTTCCTGAACAGGAGGCGTCAGTTCGAGACAAACCTTTTTTATATCTTTTGGCTCCACACCCACGATCACGGTTTCCGGGGTCTTATCAAGGGCCTGGCAAAGGGTCAGTGCCTCAAGGAGATCCACCTGGTGGAGTGAGTTCTTTGCAAAGACCCGCTTTGGAATTTCTTCCCCTTCCAACCGGTAGAGGGTTCCCGGCTCTTTCCCGTTTTTGATGGCGTCGACCACGATAAGGTGGTCGGCTTCTGAGATAATCCCCAGGAGGTTCATTCCAAGCACCCCGCCATCCTCTAGAGATACGTTTGAGGCAAACTCATAGCGCTCACGCAAGGATTCAACCGTGTGAATCCCCACCCCCTCATCGGTAAAGAGGATATTTCCAACACCCAAGACCATGATGTGCTTTTTTTCAGCCCTTTTCATCTTCTTGACCGTTATCGTCCGAGGGAATTTCTTGGTGATTGAAGCCAACAGAATTCTACCCCAAAAGATAGCACCTTTTCAAGGGGTTTCCCAACTTCATAGATCCTCTTTTGCCTCCTTGAGGGCTTGAAGCGCATCTTCTATCAATTTCCTCACCCCATTCTCTGAATCAGGATCAGAAGACATCACCCCAAAGGTCGCCGTGACATAGAGCGTATCTGAGCCAATCCGAAAGCAATTATCTTTTAAGACGCCCTTGATTCTCTCAACCAAGGCTCGCGCACCCTTGGCAGCCGTATGAGCAAGCATCAGGGCAAACTTATCGACACTATACTGGCAAATTAGATCTGTCCTCCGGACATTTTGTTTCAGGAGGGTTGCTGTGTCACTGAGAATGGCATTTGCTGCCTGATGTCCGTAAACCCGGTTCATTTCACCGAAATTGTCCAAACTCACCATAAGAAGTGAAAGCGGGATCCGGTACCTGCGAGACCTCAAAATTTCTTTTTCCAGCACAGTTACAAAATATTCTCTTGTGCGAAGACCTGTCAGGCCCTCGACGGTGGTGGCCTCTAAAAACGATTGTGTGAGCCCTTCCAGGCGATCGCATAGCATACCCATTAGATTAAAGAAAAACCTGTGGGCTGTGGGAGGATAGAGCCATTGAAGCCTCTTTATCATCTTTTCATCAATCTGTAAGAGCTCTGTATAGGAGGAGGCCATAACCGTTGCAGACCTCTCACAGGAACGTATCATGCCCATTTCGCCCACAACATCCCCGGTCTTGAGCCTTGCGATGAATTGAATTACGCGTTGGGTACCATCCGGTATGGGTTCATCCGAGACATTGACCACATCCAACTCCCCTGAAATCACGACATACATGGAGTCGCTCAATTCACCCTTTTCCATTATGACCTGTCCGGCCTCGTATGTCCTCAGTGCCCCCGCCATCAGGATATAGTGGACCTGTGTGCGGGAAAGACCGTCAAAGAGGGGAATTCCCTTCTGGGGATCCTTTCCAAGTCTTAATTTCAAGAGATCCCAAATGGTCACCAGCTCCACGTGGAGCATCAGGGAGGGGAGGAGAATAAGATCAGCCACCAGGGCCGAGAACATGGTAATAACCATCAGGAGACCAAATACGGCAGTGGGCTTGAAATTGGAAAACATCAGTATGGAAAAGCCCACACTTATGGTGATGGTGGTAAAGATGATGGGTCTTCCAATGTGTTGTATGGTTTCCCGGAGGGACCTCTTTTTATCGAGATCTTTTTTGAACTCCCGGTTGTAGCAGACCAGATAGTGTATGGTGTCATCAACGGCCAGACCGATGGCAATACTTGCGATCAGGCTGGTTGCCAGTGACAATGGAATCCCCAGCCATCCCATCACCCCAAAGCTTACGATGATGGGAAAGCAGTTTGGGAGCATCCCGATCACACCCACCTTGTAAGACATAAACAGCAAGAACATGATGGCAAAGACAAGGATCAGGGTCATGACAAGGCTCCTCACCTGGCCTTCGGTGATCAGATGACTGCTGTGTGAAATCACGATTCCGATTCCGGTGACCTGAAAGGTGAAGGGGCTTGGAAAGTTCTTTTCCAGATAGGCCTCAATTTTCCGCCGGGTTTCCAGGAAATCTCTGGAGCTGGATATATGGGTCCGGAGCATGATATTTACCTTGGAAAAGTCCTGATTCATAAACGTCTTCAGGACGTCTTCCCCCAGCATGGTCTTGTAGCTATTCACAAGCATGCGGACCTCGAAGGCCTCTTCCGGCAAGGCATACAGCTCCTTTTCGTAGCCATTGGTGGCGTAATTAACCAGTTTGAGGTAATCCGCAAATGAGATGGTCTTATCCACCCCTTCCACTGAACCCAGGAACCCTTGAAGCCGTTCAATCTTCTTCAGATTGGCAGGGTGTTCAAAGTAATCACTGCTGTGACTGTCCAGTACCACATTCAGTGGAAAACTCCCGCTCATATCCTGATAAATATCAGTGAAATTTTTGGCCACATAGGTATCCTTTTTAAAAAAATCCACGGGATTGGTCTCCACTTGAATCCGAGACATCCCCATGATACCCAGCAAGGCCACCATACCTATCAGGGTAAGCGCTATTTTCTGATGATGGAGATTTATCCGGATAATACCCGACAGGATTTTATTGAAAAGGGCCTTCTTACGGAGACCCCTTTCAGGTTTTTCCTCTGGGAGCGGCAAAATCGCCATCACGGCAGGCAGGAAGGTGAGGACAATGATAAGCATGCACAATATGCCAAAACAGGAAAAGACAGCGAACTGGCGAATGGCATGGATCTTGTTTATGAGCAGGGACCCCAGACCGATGGTGGTGGTGATAACAGCCAGAGTCGTGGGGAATCCCAACTGAAGAAAGCATTTCAGGGAGGCCTCTTTGGGCGTATCACTTCCCTTCAGCGCAGCCAGATATTCAGGAAAGATATACATGCAGTACGCAGTCCCCACTGCAATCAGGAAAATGGGGACAATCATTGTCAGCATGGAAAGGGGGGTCCCGGTCCAGGCCATCAGGCCGAAAGTCCACACAAGGGCGATGACGACAGAACCCGCAGGAATCAACATTCCCCTCAGGTTCCCCAAAAAGATGTAGAGAATAACGGCAATCAGGGCAAACGTGATGGCAGGCAGTGTTATGAAATCCAGCCTTGTAAAATCTGCCAGGGCCTTAGAGACGATGGGCATTCCGATCTGGTATAGTGAAAGACCTTCTTTATACTGGTCAATCAACTCCTCCGTCGCATTGATGACACGATCCTTTTCCTCAACATCCGAAAGTACGAGAGAAATGACCGTGGTATTCTTGTCCTGAGAGATGAAGTTTCTTTGAATCAGATCAACCGGAGATATTGCCCTTTCAAAGTCGGACAGGGTCCACTTGGCGGTCGTCTCCATGGCCTTCTTTATGCCCGGCAGGCTTACCACCCTTCTTACGCCCTTTATCTCGGACAATTCCTTGGCCAGCCGATCGATCTTCCGGAATGTCTCAGCCTGAAAAATACCCTTGGACTTAGCAACCACCAATATGATCTCTTCACAACCAAACTCTTCCTTGAATGCGCTGTACTGTGCGGTCTCAGGCAGATCCTCGATGATGAGATCATAAATTGAGGTTTGAAGACGGAGTCTGGGAATTTGCAGGGCAAAGATGAGGGTAATCAAAGAGACCAGCACGATAATCTGTCGAGGATGATAGACGATATACCTGAGCCAGGATTCCGCCCTAGCTACTTTGGAGAGATATCCCATATGTTGGCCCCTTGAGAAAGTTTGGCTCAGCAGCCTTGTGAAATATAGCACTCTTCAAGGGATGGTGTAAGCAAAAAAGCCCCTTAACCCAGTCAAGGAGAGAGGCAAAGGGCTTTTTCACTCTGAGAGGTTTTTTGATTTTTAAAGGACCTTGACCTCGTAAACCCGGTTTGATTCCGGGTCTATGACGTGAACGCCACAGGCGATACACGGGTCAAAGGAGTGGATTGTTCGGAGGATCTCCACGGGGCGTTTCGGGTCTTGAAGCGGCGTATCAATAAGGGCCTCTTCAATCGGTCCCCGCTTGCCATTGGCACATCGCGGCCCCAGATTCCAGGTTGAGGGCACCACATACTGATAGTTATCGATTTTCCCTTCTTCAATCTCTATCCAGTGACCCAGGGAACCCCTTGGGACGTCGTTCAGGCCGCAACCCTTGCCACTCCTTGGCATCTTCCACGGCGTATAGGTCTTGGCGTTTCCATTCTTGAGGTTTCCAACGAGTTCCATGACCCAGCCTTCCATGGCATCCCCGATGGCTACGGTCTCCAATCCGCGTGCGGCCGTTCGACCCAGTGTGGAGAACAATGCCGAGACAGGAATATTCAATGTCTTGAGGGCGTTGTTCACGAGGCCCTGGATCTCTTTGCTGCCTCTGGCATAGGCCACAAGCACCCTGGCCAGCGGACCCACCTCACAGGGCTCCCCCTCATAGCGCGGGGCCTTGAGCCAACTGTACCTGGTTTCAGCATCGTACTTGGGATCCCCTTCATAGGGATCGGTCACACCCTGGTAGGGATGTCTGGCCTTTTTCCCCTTGTACCATGAGCGTGCAATATGTTCAGTTATCTTCTCGGGATCAGCCATCTTTACTCCCTTGAGGTCGCGTTTCATGATAACGCCCCGAGGCAGGAAGAGGCTGTCAGGTTCTTTGTCGGATAGAGGCATCTCCCCCCAGGCCAAAAAGTTCTTGGTGCCGCCGATGCCGCCCCATTCCTTGTAAAAAGATGCAATGGCCAATAGATCGGGGATATAGACATTCTTCACAAAGTCCTGGGTTTGTTTCCAGAGGAACAGAAACTGGGCGATACGATCGGGTGTAAGATCTCTGACACAGGTCACCCCGCCGACCGCCAGGGTCTGGAGATGGGGGTTCTTGGCGCCGAATATGGCGTGCATCTTCATGGACTTGGCCTGCAAACGAAGGGCCTCTATATAATGGGCCACTGCCATAAGGTTGGCTTCCGGAGGCAATTTATAGGCAGGGCTGCCCCAATAGCCATTTGCAAAGGGTCCAAGCTGCCCACTGTCCACAAAGGTCTTTATCCTCTGCTGGACCTGTTTGAAATAGGGCACCCCGCCATGGGAGTCGTTGCTGACATTGTCTGACAGGGTGGCCGTCTTCTTTGGATCGGCCTTGAGGGCACTGACCACGTCCACCCAATCAAGGGCATGCAGACAATAAAAATGTACAATATGGTCCTGTTGAAATTGTGCCCCGTGCAGCAGGTTCCTGATGATACGCGCGTTGTCCGGGATCTTGACCCCTACGGCATCTTCCACTGCCCTCACCGAGGACAGATAATGGGTGTAGGTTCAGACGCCACAGGAACGCTGAACAAAAAGAGGGGCATCACGAGGGTCCCTGCCTTTCAATATATTCTCTATTCCCCTAAACATCTGAGCGGAACTCCAGGCATTGACCACCTTACCTCCGGCCACCTCAACGTCAATTCGCAAATGGCCTTCTATCCTTGTAATCGGATCGATCGTAATTCTCTTGCTCATTTTGTCTCCTCTCTTTTCTAAGAGTGTTTACCTACCTTCAAGACCAAATGCCTTGCCAACCTATCCGCGTTCCCTGAAGAAGGGGGTCATTGTGTCCCAGAAATTCGGCTCACTACATCCAATGCAGGGATGACCTGCCTGTATTGGAAAGTTGGTCCCACCGTTATATTTGGCCGTGGGGCAGTTGTTGTAAGTGTCGGGTCCCTTGCACCCCACCTGGTACAGGCAATACCCCATGGCCGCTTCCTTGGAACCAAATTCTATCACCATCTCGCCATTTTCGTAATGGGATCTCCTGGGGCATTGATCGTGTATGCTCTTACCATAAGCAAAAAGCGGCCTCCCCAATTCGTCCAGCGCGGGCAGTTTGCCCAAGAGCAGAAAGTTGACGACTGTTCCCACAAAATTGATGGGGTTGGGCGGGCAGCCGGGTATGTTTACAGTCTTGATCCCAAGGGCATCACCAACGCCCTTGTATCCCCCCTGGTTCGGTTTTGCTGCCTGTATCCCGCCATAGGAAGAACAGGTACCCAGGCAGATCACCGCAAGGGCCTTGGGACATACGTCCCGGGCAATCTGCAGAAATGTTCGACCCGCTATTTTCCCGTACGCACCGTTGTATTTTGTTCCCACGGCCCCTTCCACCACACAAATGAACTTTCCATTGTACTTCTTGACCGCCCTATGGAGCACGTCCTCTGCTGCGCGACCGGATGGTGCCATGATTGTCTCATGGTACTCAATGTCCAGGATCTCCAAAACCAGTTCGTCGATCCAGGGATACATGGATTTGATCGCACCCTCTGTGCACCCGGTACATTCCGCAAAGTGCAGCCAGACAACCGGCGGCCTCTGTTTGGGGGCCGCAAACACCTCAGCCACCTTGGGAACAAATGAGGAAGATAGCCCCATGGTAGCCGTAACGACCCCACAGTACTTCATAAAGTCTCTTCGTGAGATTCCCTTTTCTGCCAATCTTTCGTAAAACCTGTTTTCTTCTTTCATTCGGCACCTCCTGATGCTGGTTGATAGGGCTTGCAGAAAACCCCACTTCGTCTGTACTGCAGGTCAATTCACCTGCATAAAGATTCGCATCCTCCCCTTCTTTTTTTATTGGGTAAGCGAATGAACATCCTGAAGACAGTCAGTATTGGAAATTCCACGCCCAGATGGCATGGTTTGGTTTACATTCCCTTTTGGAGGGGGCCAACAATCAGCCCTCAGATCCCTGGGTTGTTGGAGCAATGGAGATTCATCATCCCGTGCCTAAGAAAGAAAAATAACCGACACACTGTCGTTGTCTCTGACCTGACCAAATGATTGGGTTCCCCAGAAGAAATCGAGTCCATTCATAGTCAGCACGAAATTGAATATGATTCAGCTCTTATGTTGAATATGATTCAATTCTTGTTATGTCAAGGAATATTATGACGAAATACTGTTGTTTTTCGAATTTATACCACAATGTGGTACAAATAGTGATAAATAGGAATTTTCACTTATTATAGCAAACTTTTGGCGAAAGCTATCAATGGGTGGTTATATAGAGCCCGAACAAAGGCTAGAAAGGTTTTTCAAGTTGAAGGAAGGCGGAAATTGAGCCTGACCCCGTGTCATTTTCCGGAGCACGGGGCAGGCATGGGAATTGAGGAAATCAGCGGTTTTTGTTCACGCACTAAATATGGGCCAGCGTGTACCCTTTTCGAATGGCATATTTTGTCAATTCTGCAGTCCTGTGGATATCCAATTTTTTCTTTAAATTCGCCCGATGATGCTCTGCAGTCCTGACGCTTATGAATAACAGGGCCGCGATCTCCTTGCTTGATTTCCCTTCGGACACAAGTTTTAATACTTCTCTTTCCCTCAGGGTCAGCCGATCAAAGAACTTTTTGGAATCACTCGCCCGTCTTTGTACCACCTCTTCCGGCATTTGATCGGAAAGACTCTGCGACACATAAATTTCTCCTTTCCGAATCTTTTTGATGGCGGAAAAAAGTTCCCTGTCCGAATCCTCCTTCAGCAGATAACCATCAGCGCCGGCAAGCAGGGAATGGTGCATGTACTCCGGGTTATTGTACATGGTCAGGATCAATACCTTCACTTCGGGACGAATCACCTTGGTCTCACGGGTGGCTTCAATCCCTCTGAGATTGGGCATTGCAATATCCATGATCACCAGGTCCGGGGGAGCTTTTTTTAAACGCTCAAGGAGTTCAAGACCGTCGCTGACCTCCCCAACGACCTTGAGACCGTCCTTTCCCTCTATGATCTTTTTTAAGCCCTGTCGAAACAGGGGGTGATCATCTGCCAGAACAATACGATAAGCAGCCATTTTCATCCTCCTTTACTCCATGATGGGGACCGAAAAAGTCACCTTGGTTCCTTTGCCTTTCTTGGTCTCAATATTCATGCTTCCTCCTAACAGTCTAACCCGTTCTTCCATGGCTGTCAAACCCAAGCCTATTTTAATTGGTTTCCCTTCCTTGGCCTTCTCTATCTCAAACCCCTTACCATCATCTTCTACAGAGAAAGTGAGGGTATCTTTGAACTCCTTTGCCACAATCGAGATAAGGGAAGATTGCGCATGTTTTACAACGTTTGTAAGCGCCTCTTGAAAGATCCTGTATATGTTGATTTGGGCCTCAAGTGAAAGGAGGTGGTTCACTTCTTCCATGTCAATTTTACTCTCAATGCCGAGATGATCGGCAATATCCTCTGTCAAACGAGTCAATGCCGAGGAAAGGCCCAGATCTTCAATGTTTGGAGGGATCAAACTGTGGGATAAAAGACGCACTTTACCGATAATCTGATCCACGTACTGCCGTAGCTCTTCGCAATCTTCCCTCAGTTCTGACCGGTCTTGGGGCAGTTTTCTTTCAAGCCCGCCCAACTTCAGCTTCAATACCATAAGGGCCTGCCCCAATTCATCGTGAAGTTCCAGGGATATCCGCCTTCGTTCCCTTTCCTGGGTCTTTATAAGATGGGAAGAGAGTTGCCGGAGTTTCTTTTCCGATTCCAGGAGGGCCTTTTCCAGCTCTTTTTTCTGGAAAGCAATCTCAATGGTTGCCTTGATTTGGTCATTCTTGAAGGGTTTCAGGATGTACCCGGAAGGCTCAATACGCTTTGACCTTTCAAAAAATCCCCTGTTTGAAAACCCGGTCATGAATATTACAGGGACATCGATTTCGGAGACAATCTCTTCCGAGGCCGCGATGCCGTCAACCTCTCCGGGCAAGACGATATCCATCAGGATTAATTCGGGCCTCAAGCCCGGGGCCATTTCCATTGCCTGCTCCCCTGAAAAGGCTTTTCCAACCACCTCATAACCCATGGATACGAGGAGTTCCTCCAGGTTCACCGCTGAGACAACCTCGTCTTCAACGATCATTATTCTGTGCATGCCCCGGTCCCTCTGTCTCACGTCTGTCTCGATCTGTTGAAATATAAACCGGCTACCATTCGGAAAATGACCTTCCTATTTAGTCTCTGAACGAAAACCTCGAAATGAAAACGAACCCAACATCAATAATGATGTTCTAGTCGGTTAAATTTAATTCCATTAATCTGAAATCTAAAATCTGAAATCTGAAATCGTGCCTGAACAGGGTTTTCGTTCAGGCACTATTTAAACCCGTGCTCTGCGGCCAGCACATCCAAATGAAGGGTAGCCAGGTTTTCCAGTTCCAAAGGCGCTGGCTCCTCAAAAACCCTTCTATCTACGGTCTTGACATATCTTTGGCATTTTCTGCAAAAATCAACCCGAAACCCCTCTTCCTCTTCAGCCTGAAAGTAACCCAATGTCTCATGATCGTGGTTATCACAGAAGGGGCACCGCACCCTGGGGAATGGCCATTCCTCCCCGCAAAGTTCACAGTGTAAATACCGCTTTCCCGTCCTTTCGAAACAGGCCATGTCCGGCCGAGAACCGCAAAGAGGGCAGTACCCATGCTCCCACCCCGCTTTGTCCAGGGTATCGGTGATGCTGCCCCGGAGGGCACTAAGCGAGGGGTTCAAGGCCACCCCCCCCAGGAACCGAAGGACTTCGGGTTCCAGGTCAACTCCCTTTGCGATTCTTGACAGGGCCTTCATGTCATCCCTGAGTAGGGCTTTGAGAAGTCGTTTTGTCCACTCAGGTTCCCCCTCCGTTTTTTCCATAGCCTTTTTCAATCCTTCTCCGTCCTCTCTTTCAGCTGCCCCCAGGTGCCCCAAAAACCTCTTTAGAAGCTCTGAAGCCGAATCAAAATCAATGGGCAAGTCGCCCCGAGAGAAGACGGGGAAACCTTCTTCGCGTTTTATTTCCTTGAGCCGGTCTTCAAGCGTCACCGGCTTGGTCTCGGGTCTAACCTCGCCCATAATGATAACAAGCTCCCGAAAGGCGGTAAGCACCTCGGTTGCAACGGGCCTCTGTTGTATTATTCGGTCGATATGTTTCAAGAGATCCTGGTGCATATGTCGTTCCCCTCCCATATAAGGTGTAGCAGCTTTCGGGCAATTCCCACATACATGAAAAAACTGAATATGGCAAGAAAAACAAAGGGGGTACCTGATTCCAGGTACCCCCTTCATCCTTTCGCCTAAAATGCCGGTGCTACGTTACCCGGCCAGTTTGTTTATGAGTTGCCACTCTCTGGACAGATCCTTCAGCGATCTGCCGATCTTCTTAAGGGCCATCTTTCTGTCCATGCCCCCCGGTAGCGAGTCCACCTTGGCATAGGTATAGTACATTTTTGGGTCGTCAGCCAGCAGGTAAAAAACCCTGAGGTCTTCGAGCCCTGAAACCGATGCCTTGGGGAATCTGGACTTGACGGCCGCCAATCGCTTATTGGCTAGAGCGACCATCTTGTCTCTGTCGCCAAAATTCATGGCGCCGGTGGGACAGGTCTTGACACAGGCCGGCAGGAGCCCGTTGTGGACCCTGTCAACACACATGGTACATTTGGACATATAGCCTGTCCCTTTTTGTGCCTTCGGGATATTAAAGGGACAGGCATCCATAACGTCCTTACTGTTTGCCTTCCTCAACTTATCCGTATAAAGGACTGCCCCGGTCTGGCCGTCAATAATGATCCCTCCCGGGGCATCGTCTTCAGCGGCCTCCATACACGGTGGCTCCACGCAATGACGACACTGGTCCGGAAAGAAATACCATACCGGTTTGTTGTTGGAACCCATATGTTCCTGGAATCGAACCAGCTTGTAGGTGTAAAACGACAGGTCCTTGGGGTTCTGCATACTCCCCCAGTTCTCCGTCTTTGTGGCCGGCAGTTGATTCCACTGCTTGCAGGCAATCTGACAACCCCGGCATGCAGTACACACTGTTGTATCTATCAAAAATGCCTTTCCACTCATCAGATCACCTCCTTTATGCCTTTCTCACATTGACCATGAAGGCCTTGGTTTCAGGAATTCTGGTATTAGGATCACCAGCCGACGGAGTCAGCAGGTTGGCTGAATCGCCGCCGTCCTTGGGATGAACCCATCCAAAGTGCCATGGGAGACCTACCTGGTGCACGGTTTTCCCCTGGATCTTGAAGGGTTTGAACCGGATGGTCACCATGGCAACGGCCTCTACCTTGCCACGGGCCGATTCCACAATAGCCTTCTCCCCATTCTTGATCCCTAATTTCGCACCAAGTTCCTGGCTCAGCTCCACAAAGAGCTGTGGTTGGCTCTCAAGGAGCCATGGCTGCCACCGGGTCATGACACCGGTCTGCCAATGTTCGCAGACACGGTAGGTGCTGCACACATAGGGATACTTGGGATTGTCTGGCTTGTAGATGTCCATGTTTGTGCTATATGTGACAGCAACAGGACTGGCCAGTTGACTGGAGAATGGCTGTTTTGAAACAGGGCTTTCGACCGGCTCGTAGTGCTCCGAAAATGGCCCGTCTGCGCGGCCAGGTCCAAACACATGGGCATGGCCCTCCGGTTTCATGATAAAAGGATACTTGGTTTTGGGATTGGGAGTGCCATCCGCTTTGAGCATCGGAGGCCATCCGCCGTCCGGCACATCACCGACCCAGCCGCCTTTTCCGCCTTTTGCATTTGGATCCCACCCAATTACCGGATGTTCCTTATCCCACGGCTTTCCATACTTGTCCACCGAGGCACGGTTGTAAATGATGCGGCGGTTGACCGGCCAGCACCAGGCCCATCCAAGGTTGAGCCCTATGCCCGATTTCTCCCTCTTGCGTCTGGCGGACATGTTACCCTTACCGGTATAGGAGTTACAGTACAGCCAGTTGGCGCTGCTGGTGGAACCATCGTTCTGGAGATATGCAAAGCTCGGCACAAGATCGCCCTTCTTGAACTTCTTCCCCTTTACGGTCATATCCTTCAAGAAGTAGCCGTTGATCTCTTTGGCCATGGCGTGGGGGTCAAACTCGCCATGCTTGCTGTAATCCCACTTTAGGTTGACAATCGGCTCCGGGAAGACGGCATTTTTATCCTTCTTGTAAAGATATTTGAGCTTCTTCCCTAAGGCCATCAGGATATCGCCATCAGACCATGCCTGGGCAGGAGGATTTGCAGCCTTGTAACGCCACTGCATCCAGCGCCCGCTGTTGGTGATGGAGCCTTCCTTTTCCACTGAAACGGCACAGGGAAGCATGAAGACCTCTGTCTTTATCTTCTTGGGATCCATGCCCGGACCCTTCCAGAAAGAACCGGTCTCGTTGTCAAAGATATTGACATTCACCATCCAGTCCAATTTGGCCATGCCTTGGCGGTTTTTGTTGGCGTTGGCCCCTGACGCCGCAGGGTTCATTCCCCAGGCAAAAAGGCCCTTTAACTCGCCCCTGTACATGGCGTCAAAGAGGTCGAGCCATGAATAGGTCACGCCATCATCTAATTTGGGGAGCCAGTTGTACCCAAAACCATTGGCCTTGGTTCCCTTATCGCCAAAGAAAGACTTGAGCAGGCTGACCGAGTATTTCGGGTAGTTCCCCCACCAGTTGGCACTCAACGGATCATTGGTCTTGGGCGTGTATTTTTTGTTGTAGGCGGCCAAAGTGGGCTGTGAAGCCTTCGGGGTCTTCAAATAGCCCGGCCAGATATGGAACAGAATGCAGTGATCCGTAGAACCCTGGACATTGGATTCGCCCCTCAGGGCATTGACACCGCCGCCGGCCACACCCATATTTCCTAACAGCAACTGGATAATGGCCATGGTCCTGATATTCTGAACGCCGACCGTGTGCTGGGTCCAGCCCATGGCATACATGATGGTCCCGGCCTTCCCTTTCTGACCGGTGGTAGCGTACATCTCATATACCTTCGCCAGATCCTCTTTAGGGGTCCCGGTGATGGCTGAGACCGTGTCCAAATCATAACGGCTGTAGTGTTTTTTGATCAGTTGAAATACACAACGGGGATCTTGAAGTGACCGATCTTTTTTTGGAATCCCTTTCTCGTCCTTTACGATACCCCACTTACTCTTGTCATACTTGCGCTTTCCGGCATCGTAACCAGAGAAGAGACCGTCATTGAAGTCATAGCTGTCGGCCACGATAAAGGCCGCATTGGTATACTCGGCCACATATTCTTTGAAATATTTGTTGTTA
This sequence comes from Desulfobacteraceae bacterium, assembly GCA_016783065.1. Taxonomy (GTDB): domain Bacteria; phylum Desulfobacterota; class DSM-4660; order Desulfatiglandales; family Desulfatiglandaceae; genus JABMQV01. The sequence goes on from JADHXI010000087.1 coordinate 13,128, forward strand.
TCGATGATGTATTTGATCATCCCGCCTAAAAATGCGATATCCGTTCCTGATCTCAAAGCAGTATAGAAATCCGCCTTGGAGGAGGTGCGGGTAAAACGGGGATCAACGCTGATCAGTTTGCCCCCGCGCTTCATGGCCTCAGTAACCCATTTAAACGAGATGGGATGACTCGAGGCCGCATTGGAACCCATGATCAGAATACAGTCACTGTTTCGGATATCGATCCAGTGATTGGTCATTGCGCCGCGTCCGAACGACTCTGCCAGAGCCGCAACAGTGGCGCTGTGTCAGATACGGGCCTGGTGCTCAATGTAGACCAGACCGAGTGACCTCATCAGGGCCTGTATCAGCCAGCATTCCTCATTGTCAAGGGCAGAGCTCCCCACATTGGCAATCGCAGTTGTGCGGTTGACCACCTGGCCTTTGTCATTTTTGTGAACAAAACTGGCATCCCGGCTCTTTTTGACCCTTTTAGCGATGGTCCAGAGTGCCCAGTCCCAGGATACCTTTTGCCACCTTTTGCTGTAAGGGGCGCGGTACATGGGAGTCGTAATCCGGCTCTCATTGTTGGCCAATTGGCTCATCCCCGCTCCCTTGGCACAGAGGGCCCCTTCATTGACGGGATGATCAGGGTCTCCCTCGATGTTAATAATCTTTCCTGCTCCTGCTTCTCCGGTGGCACAAATCACACCGCAGCCGACGGCACAATAGCAACAGATGCTCGTCGTCTCTTTGGCATAGCGAAGCCTCAGGGTCTGGGCATGCGATTTGAATGGTTTCAAATCGAGCCCAAGGCCCAAGATGGCAGCGCCAGCCGCAGAAGCCCCTGTGATCTTGAAGAAATCACGACGCGTTACGTTCATTCCTCCTCCTTTCATCTAAAGGGTTTGTGGTTGCTGTGATATGTAGAACAAAAAATGCCAACGTCCAAGAAAGGACGCATCTGAATGCGAGCACCTGGTAAACCTTGAGAATCTCAAAGGATAGATAAGAGCAGATATGTTTTTCAACAATAAGAGTTATTTATAAGAAAAGATTTTGTCAAGGAATATTATCGATAATAGGGCTATTATTTGAAATTTGAACCACAATGTGGTACAAATATCAAAAAATACGAATTTTTTCTTATTTCATGACAACCTGCGCAGGGACTATCAATACCGCGGTATAAACGTCCATAAATAGGAATTTTCACTTATTATATCAAATTCTTGGCGAAAGCTATCAATGGGTGGTTATGCAGCGCCCCAACAAATTCCGGAAATCCGCCAAGGATAGAACCCTATCCGCCTATGGATGACATCTGCCCGGAAAAGGCGATTGACTGTTCAGAGGCTGCGTGGTGTTCGTGGGGCTTTTTGGATGCGGCCGCGAGAAAGATTGCTGCCAGGTCACTATCTGATGCCCCGTTACGAAGGGGACCTCTTAGATCCTCTTCACGATCCGAAAGCAGGCAGGGCCGCAGATACCCGCTTGCGGTGAGGCGCAGCCGATTGCACCTGTGGCAAAAATGGTTGGTTACGGGGCTAATAATTCCTATCTCCCCGGGGGCTCCATCAAATTTGAAACGCTCTGCGGGGCCCCCATAAGCGCTCTTGGGAATCGGGACCAGTTCTCCATGATCTTCCAGTTGGTCCTTAATCACGGAACTCGGAATGTGGCACAATGGAACATCCGGATCTGTCACCCCAATAGCCATATATTCAATGAATCTCACGTGGAAGGGGTATCGAAGGGACAGTCTCGCAAAATCAAGTATTTCATCTTCGTTAAGTCCTTTGATAACCACCACGTTGATCTTGACGGGATCAAACCCCAGCTTTGTTGCAAGCTCAATCCCTTCCCATACCGCCGCAAAGCCGTCGTAACCCGTTATCCTTTGGTATTTTTCCCGCTGTAAGGTGTCCAGGCTCACATTGAGTCTCTTTATGCCGTAAGATTTGAGCCTCTCAAGATTTCCCTTGAGATATATTCCATTGGTGGTAATAGAGACATCCTCAAGTCCCGAGAGGGCCGTCAGCCTGGGGATGAAATCGAATACGCCTTTGCGGAGGAAGGGGTCGCCGCCAGTGAGGCGGATTTTTCGGACCCCAAGTCTTGTTGCTATCCTGGCAAGTCGGAGTATTTCTTCGTAGGTAAGGATATCTTCATGTCTCAGCTTGGGCAGGCCTCCTTGGGGCATGCAGTAGATGCACTGGAGGTTACACCGATCTGTTATGGATATCCGGAGATAATTGAGATGGCGATTGTATTGATCAATCAAAGGTATCTGTGTCTTTTCCATTGAAAACGCTCTCGCTTCTTAATAAACACCCTTCCGGGAAGTCTGTTTCACATATTACAAATGATGCGCTGGAGTCAACCCTGATGTCTGGATCAACGATTTTTTTTGACAAGTGCCGGGACTTTTTTGAACATCGGGGTCAATATAACCATGGTTGAGGTATTTGTCCCGTACAATTGGGATTAACCTGTTGCAGAATGGCTACAATATAGTTACAATATAGTCACAACCGCAGGAAAATATCGAACCCAAAATTCATCGAGGGGGAACCCATGCTTAGCGAGATAAAGGGTGCTGTATTGGTCGTGGGAGGTGGTATCGCCGGAATGCAATCGGCCCTAGACCTGGCCGATTCCGGATATTACGTCTATCTGTTGGAGAAAAGTCCTTCCATTGGAGGGGCCATGGCCCAATTGGACAAGACCTTTCCCACAAATGACTGTGCCATGTGAATCATATCTCCCAAACTGGTCGAGGTCGGCCGGCATTTGAATATCGAACTCATCACCTATGCGGATCTTGAATCCGTTGAAGGCGAAGCGGGAAACTTCAAGGTAACCGTCAGGAAACGGGCACGCAGTATCCATATGGACCGGTGTACCGGATGCGGAACCTGCATTGAAAACTGCCCTGTCACAAATCAGGTGTCTTCTATTGCCGAACCCGGATAAACCGGGAAATGGAAGCTTGGTAATTAGCAGCGCCCGGCTCCCTATTAACGACCATGCAGTTGGCAAAACCAGGGGAAGAGGATACCCACCTGGGTTTGGTCAGTGACCGCATAAATGACTGACAAATCAGAAAGAGAAGAAGTCAAGGATGAACAGATGAATCAGGAAAGTGGACCAGTCACTGACCAACCAATCCAACGGCACAAAGAGTCAGAGGAAGAAGCAATAAAGATTGACTGGGAAGAGATCCAAAAAATCATCCAAAGATATGAGGCAAGTCCTGAGGCCCTGCTCATGATAATGCAGGATATCAGCGATATCTATAACTACGTGCCCCCACGGGTTGTACCATTCCTTTCTGAAAAGTTGGGGGTCAAAGAAAGCCTCATTTACAGCGTGGCCACCTTCTACAAGACCATAAGCCTCGAACCCCGGGGAAGATTTGTGGTCAATGTCTGTACCGGGACCGCCTGCCATGTGCGGGGGGCGGAAAGGGTCATGAATGCGCTGGAAGATAAACTGGAAATCAAGCCCGGGGAAACCACAGATGACCGTTCCTTTACCCTTGAGGCGGTGCGCTGCATTGGATGTTGCGCCTCCGGCCCTGTCATTACGGTCAACCAGGAGACCCATGGCGGGCTTGACCGTTCCGGTGCTTTGAGACTGATTGAAGACTATGCCGAGGAGATCTCCCAAAAGCAGGGATAAAGAAGGTTGTTTCAGGCTATGA
>JADHXI010000088.1 GCA_016783065.1 Desulfobacteraceae bacterium
CCATAGGCGTTTCTCAGCCTTGTGATCCTCGAGTCTTTCACCTCAAGGAGAGATGCAATTTCACAATCATAAAGTTCGTCGACCTGGACCTTCTGTTTAATAAACTCATGTAGGTCCATGCCAAACCGTACTTGTACATAAGATTCCAATTTTGTTTTCTTGGTCATTTGGAAGAGCCCCTGAACTGGATGTACTGCCTCAGAGTGTGGATTGAGAGGTTTATCGTTTTTGTTTCCGCTTTTTCCTTTTTCTTTGGAGTAAATTTATTGCTTTCGTTTTTTCCTTTTCTTCCTTTTGGTGGGTACAGTCACAGCTTCCGCCCACCCGGCCACATAAAACACATGGCAGGCTGTCAAGATACTCCTTTCTTTGTTTCTGTGTCACCCCTTTAAGGCGTCTATGGGTTTCAAGCCGCCTATCAAATAATTGTTGGTCCCGTTCAAACAGCTTTGCCCCGCGCATCTCTTTTTTACTAGGCTTCATTTCCATACTATTTGTCCCCCTGTGCAATGCTCCTTCGATGTTCTTCACATTGTTAATGCCCTGGGTACTGTTATTCAACTGGCCTACTCTTTCCTCGAAAGGAACATGTTTTTGCCAGGAAGATGCACGCATACCCAAGACATTCATTCTGTGTCACAAACTAAAATATCGAACGGGCCAAGGCAGTCGGATGAATCATGGTATTCCCCCGATCCCTCTGTAGTAGCGCTGATTATCCTTTGGTTTTCTTGAAGCATTTGTAACAGAGATGAAAATTTGGCTTTTCCTCTGCTAACCGCTTCTTCAACGGCCTGCCACACTTGGCACAAAATTTTTCGTCAGACAGGACGTTGAAAGGATAGCTTTTTGCCATGTCACTCTCCCTAATGCTAACCTTGAATCCCGGTCCAATAATGATCTCGGATTGTTGACATTACTCTGAGTGACTTTGGAGCCGTGATATCGGCAATATTCAAATAATAGATTACCCTTCGGCCTCACAACAGAACAAAAAAGATCGATTAGGAGTTAAGTAGGCACAGGATGAGGTTATTCTGGACAGGATAACCTCTAATTTGAGTTTGAATAAATGGTGGGAATACCTACTTGTAACTCAGGAAACTACAAAAAATGTCTTATGTCAAGAAAAATCGGCTTTCAGGAAGAAGTCAAAGATTTCAGCAACCAAAAACCCTGTGACATCCTCAATTCGGGTAGATTGAGTGAACCTGAGATATCTTATTCCGTATCTTAATGTGTGGTGTTGCCAGATTGGCTCTTGGCTTCAGCTTTGAAGCTGTTTGGTCAAGTATCGGTTACCGTAAATTATCAATGTTGATCACTGATTACTGATCAAGAAACCTGCGGTTCGGAATAATTGGATCACCTTGCTCAGGTTCTCCTCTATCTCTGCCGGCTTCAGCTCCAGGGTAATGGTCTCTTGGTATCCGATGTCATTCAGTTTTTGAAAGATCGCCTCAAAATCAACGATCCCCTCCCCAACCGGCAGGTGGAGGTCTTCGGATGGGGAATTTCCCCCACGATTATCGTGGATGTGGAGATGTTTGATTCGGTCCGGATATTGGTCCAGGATCCCTATTGCTGTATTCTTTTCTGCAAGGAGTTGGGCGTGTCCAAGATCCAGGGTCAGTCCCAAATCGGGTAAGGCCTTGAAGACCGATGCCAGATGCGATGCGGTCTCACTCAGGTTTTCAAGACAGATGGTGATTCCCACCTCTTTTGCTCTGTCGATAACCCTCCTGAGAAACCCGATCTTATAGTCAATCAGTTCAGGACTCACAAACCGGGCATCCACCCAGAGATGGACCGTAAGGACCATCATGTCCAGTTCGGACATGATCACGAGAATTTCCATCAACTTTGGAAGATAGGTGCTTTCAAGGGTTTCCGGATTATTGGGGTCCCCTTCCCGGGGACCGTGACACAGGTAATAGATCCCCAGTTTTTTTCTCAGGTCCTGATACGCAGCTATGTGGTTGGAAAATTTTCCCGTATCGGAAATGGGAATTTCAGCGAACGAAAGCCCCAGTGCATGGAGCCGCCTTACATCATCGGGACTCCTGGCCGTTCCGCCAAGATGGATCGTATTGCCCACGTATCATTCACCGTCAAAAATTGAAAAGTCCATTCTCATAGACCACCACCCGCTTTCCTGTTTTGAGGTGGGCGGTGACCATCTTTTTCTCGGTGTTCACCAAGTCCCAGTGAAGCGCTGAGTCATTAAGACCCAGTTTCTTTTTCATCTCCGGGGTGAGTTCCGATGCATCTCCGTCATAGGTGTCTGCGTAGGACATGCCCACGGCCAAATGACAGCTGCCGTAACGGCCCCCAAAATTTTCGTCATAGAGTGTATTGGCCATAAAACGGTTTATCCTGGAAAACCGTTTGTCGGTCAGGGCAAACTCTCCGACCCTGCTGGCCCCCCTGTCCATAGCCAGTTGCTTGACAGCAAACTCTTTTCCTTTTCGGGCCTTCACCGATACGACCTTCCCCCTTTTAAAGGTTAGCCGTACCCCTTTTACATAGTTTCCGCTTCGAAAAGAGGGCTGATCAGCATAGTAGACGCCGTCTGTCCCCCGCCAGTCAGGAGAAACAAAGATTTCAAAGCTGGGGATGTTGTGCCCCGAGACCCCAAGCCACCTTCTTCGCTCCCCAGGCCTGATCTTGAGATTTATATTCTCCGACTCAACGTGGTAGTACTTCACGTCCATACTGTTCATCCACTTTTTGATGGAAATCGCATTTCTGAGGATGGACTTCCACTCCCTGACCGGATCGGCCTTGTCCAGGTAGCAGGCCCTGATAACCTGATTTGTGTACCGCCTGAGCGTGAGCCCCGCCTTCTTTGCCTGTGCCTCTGTCTCAAGAGAACAAATGGTCCAACCAAACAAACCTTCTTCCTCCCGCTTCCAGAGGATATCCCGCAACGGTTTTCTTGCAACCACGGCCTTTCCGATCCTCTTGGGGTCGATATCGCTCAAATGGGTCAGCGACTCGGGGGCCCGGATACTGATATTTCCGTTCAGACTTTTGAAAAATTCTTCTTCCCAGGGCCCTTTGAAGACAAGTTGTTTGTTATTGGCCTTTTTGTAAAAATTATGTTCCATTAGAGATGTAGCACCAAACCGCATGACCGGGTTCATTCCCGAATCCAAAATCCTGCTTTGGAGCATTTCAGCCAATTTAATGGCTGCCTGGTCAAATTGAATCAGGACAATCTCATTTTTTTTGAATCTTTCTTTCCTTGCGGTCCTCAGGCCCCACATGAGGACATCCGCGTAATGATTCATCTGTTTCTTTGTCAGCATTTTGACCTCCTGAAGAAAATTAAAAATTAACAATCAAAAATCATCGTCTATGCCCTGGTCCTTTTTGACACCCCAACTCCCAAGTCTCTCAGCATGGGCTGCCGCAACTCCTTCCGCGGAATCTGGGAACGAACATTGCCGTCAATAAAAAACCCAAGGCCCAGGACTTGATGACCACCCAGGGTGAGGACCACGTAACCGGTTCCCAGGCCCAGATCCACAGGGAGTTCCTGGCCTTCCAACAGCCTTTGAAGCTGCTCTTTCCCGATCTCAAGCCTTGCCCTTGTGGCGGCAGTGCCGAAAATCTGGATAAACCGGGTGGTGGGTTTTACAAATTCACCGATCTCCTGAAACGCCCTCAACCCCGCCTTTGATACCTTGAGGCGGGAAGCTGTTGCGAGTTGGGGGACATCTCTCAGGAGGTGCCAGCTCCTCTTCCTCCTGAAAAGGAGATAGTCGTCAAAGAGCGTTTCCGGAATTCCAAACCTCTTCTCCAGATAAGAAAAGAGACGCCGTCGCTCATCCTCTCTTGCCAATTCTGGCCATGAAGAATCCCACCGAGTCAAGCCGGTGGGGGTAGAACCTGGCCCCTTTTTTGAGTTGTTTGTAGTATTTTTCATCTTTCCATTCAACAAGTCCCGGTTCATAGTCGAGACCCAGTTCTATTGGAAGAAGTTCTGCCTCCCGCTGGTCTAACAAGAAATTTACCACCGATTCATTTTCTTCGGGATTGTAGGTGCAAGTGGCGTAAAGCAATTGGCCACCCTCTTTTAGCAGATCAAATCCCCTCAGTATGATTTTTTTCTGCAATTCAGACAACCAGGTCACCTCTTTGGGCTTCCGGTAGTCAGCGGTGTCCTCTGTCTTTCTGAACCTGCCCTCCCCTGAACAGGGAACATCGGCAAGCACATAATCAAAACGCTCCTTCAAGGGGAATTGCTGGGCCTGGTACCCCGTGATAATTGCATTCAGGACACCCATCCTGTCAAGTGTGTGTCCCAGGGGAATATGTCTGCTGGGGTAAAGCTCGTTCGCAACAATCAGCCCGGTGTTCTTCATCAGTTGGGCCACGTGAGAGGTCTTTCCCCCGGGGGCAGCGCACATATCCAGGACATACGAACCTTCCCTTGTGGAGATTGCCAATGAGGCGAGACAGGAGGTAAGGGCCTGCGGATGAATGTAGCCCAAATAGTATTCCAATTGATTTCCCGGAAACTCCAGTCCCGGTGCGAGGTAGAGGGTGTCGTATTTTTCACTTGATCGCCTGAGCGCTATGCCTTTGGACTCGAAAAACCGAAGGAGGTCTGCCGGCTCAATCATCAACCGGTTGACCCTGAGATGTTTGGGAAAAGGCCTTCTGAGGCTCTCCTGGAAAAGAGAAAACTCAGGAATTATCTCGCGGTAACCTTCAAAAATGACCTCTTTCGGTGCCATCTTAACCTGTAGAAGCTCCTCCTTATTTTTGCAGCTGCTTCATTGCAGATTGCTCTAAAATTATGCCACCGGTGTGAGCCGGATCGCTCTAAAAAAAGGGGGGGCTTCGCCTGTTCAAAGCAAAAAAATCAAAAAAACGCTCTGGGGCAAAACTAAAAAATGCAATCCTGTCCCGAGTTATGGAGTTGGGGAGGCTTCGCGAGCTCACCCTAAAGGGCTCGCTCTCCTCCCCAACATCCATAACTCGGAAACGTACCAGAACTTACGATCGCAACACATATATACCTGATTCAACGAGGTTTTTCAATTTATTTGGCTACCAAAATGCCGTCAATCGCGGGTTTTGGGGTCGTGACAGCTATCGCGGAGGGAACCGATCACCATACCCTTCTCCACCCGCTCTGCGAGTATCGAAACAAGCTCGCCCTCGGAATCGGATGACCGAGTAAAAAGTACGGGAAGATAATTGTCACTGGTGCCCTTCATTATCTGCTTTTCCTTTGAATGCCACTTCTCGGGGAGGACCAGGAACTCCCTTCCGAGGCAGCTGTGATAAAATTCAATTTTCTTGTCTTGGCCAAGCTCCCGCATGGTTGCGGCCCTTTTCTTGATGACATTCGTATCGAGTTTCCCATCAAAGGTACAGGCCGGGGTCCCGGGGCGGGGTGAAAAGGGAAAGACATGGAGATACGAGACGGGCAGGTCCCTGATGAGTGACACGGTGTCTTGGTGAGCGGCAGGTGTCTCCCCGGGGAATCCAGCCATGATGTCAATGCCGATGGACGCGAGGGGAATCAAGCGGTGAATATGTTCCACAAGTCTAACAAACGCGAGGGTGGTATACTTTCGGTTCATCCTCTTTAGCACGCCGTTATCTCCGCTCTGAAGAGGGATGTGAAAGTGCCGACAAAGCCATGGTTCAGACGCAACCAGATCTATTAGATCGCGGGATATCTCGTCGGGTTCGAGTGAACTCAACCTGAAACGCAGGGGGAAATTTTCCCTGCCTATCCTCCGCAACAGGCGATAGAGGGTTGTCTCTTTTTTGAGGTCTACGCCATATTTTCCGAGATGAATGCCCGTGAGTACGATCTCCTTGTGCCCCGCTTTAGCCAGGGACTCGATCATGGGAAGGACCTTCTCCGGCGAAAGGCTTCTGTAGGGCCCCCGGGAGGTGGGGACAATGCAATAACTGCAAAAAGACTCACACCCGTCCTGGATTTTCAGATAGGCCCTGGCCCGGTCCGGAAACCGCCCGATGGGGAGCGCTTCAAACGGCATCCCGGTCTCAAATGGGGCTGAAAGGACGATCTTTTCTCTCGACCTTTCCGCCTCCCACAAAAGCTCGGGAAGCTGGCCTTTCCTGGTATTGTCCGCTATGAGTGCCACACCGGGTATTCTAGATAGTTCTTCAGGGAAACTCTGTGCATAGCAGCCAATGGCGGCAACCGTGGCGTTTGGATTCTCCCTGATGGCCTTTCGGACGGCCTGCCTGGTTTGGTGCGAAGCACGTTGGGTGACGATGCACGTGTTTACGATCGCCGTATCGGCGCATTCTCCATTCCCGGCCTCGCGCCATCCGGCGTTAAGCAGCCGTTCCTTGAGATAGGCGGTTTCGTACTGGTTAACCTTGCAGCCAAGGGTTATGATCTTGAATGATTTGTGCATTTCCACAAACGGAAAAGGGGCTGAATAAGCATGTCAGGGACAAAATTGAGGCTGTTTTGAAAAGATCTTAGCGGGAAATTATCAGTTGAGAAGACCTCTATTGAATTTCACCCTCATGGCCCGGGCCGGACAAGCTGAGACACACAACTCACAAGCGCTGCAACTATCTCCGTCAAAGAGGACCTCCATCTCCGGCCGTTTTATGTGTAAGGCCCCTGTGGGACATACGGCTGTGCAGGCCCCGCATTGGAAGCAGGTCTCTTCGTCACGCTTGATATCCTGCCCGATGCTTTCGACCTTGATACCGAGACTCTTTAGATAACGAACACCTCTCTGAAAATTCTTACGGTGTCCGCTGAGTTCGAGCACCATAAACCCCTCTTTTCGCGGATAGATGGTTGCCTTCAAGATGTTGAAAGAGAGGTCAAATTTTTTGACGAGATTTACGGCTATGGGCTCGTTGACGATCTTTTTTGGAAATCTCAATGAAAGCATCTTCGAATACATGGTCCAATCCTCCTCTTAATTCCAAATAGAAATCCTGGTCCTCAGGGCCAGGTTAGAGATAAATGGCTCTACCTGACAGGATTGACCTGGAGTATTGGAGTGATGGAGTATTGGAGTATTGGAAAACCCATAAAAGGGAGTGAGTTTTCAGGAACTGGGCTTGTCTAATACCTCCATAGGTGATCTGGTAGCTCTTTCAACACTCCATCATTCCAGTACTCCATCACCCCTCGCGCCATTCAAATTGCAGTAGACTAAATCCCCTCCGGGGATAACCAAAGCCGAGTCCTCTGGGCCCGGATCTTTACTACCGTCAGCCCTCTCACTTACTTCCCAGGTTTTATCTCTTTCATGACCCTCTCAAATCCGGGCAACGCCTTATCAATCACATCCTCTGAGACACAGTAGGCGATTCTAAAATGACCGGGCCCCCCGAAACCGCTACCCGGCACGGTGAGTATGTTTTCTTCCTGAAGGGCTGATACAAAGGCCACATCATCTTCAATGGGAGTCCTTGGAAAGAGGTAAAAGGCCCCGCCTGGTTTTGTAAAATCATACCCGAAGGAGGCCAACGAGTCACAGAGCATGTCTCTTCGGCGCTGGTATACGGAAATATCCACACTTTCTTCAAGCAGAAAGGGGATGGCCCTCTGCATCAATGCCGGGGCATTGACATAGCCAAGGACCCTGTTTGAAAGAACCATTCCTGCGATGATCATGGCCTTATCCGACATCTCCGGATTTACGGCCGCATAGCCAATCCTTTCTCCCGGCAGGGAAAGGTCTTTTGAGAAGGAGGTCAGAACAAAACTTTCGTCATAAAGATCCAAGATGCTCGGAACCGAAATTCCGTCATAAATGATCTTCCTGTAGGGTTCGTCTGAAATCAGGTAGATGGGTTCCCCCAACTTCTGGCTGTGGTGGGTCAGCGCATTGGCCAGTTCTTTTAGTTCCCCTTCCTGATAGACATTCCCTGTGGGGTTATTGGGGGAATCTATGAGGACGGCCTTTGTCTTTTCTGTGACGGCATCTGAGATGGCATCGAGGTCAAGGGAAAAATCCTCCTTTGTTGCCGCTAATTTGGGCACCCCCTGATGGTTGTCAAGATAAAAATTGTATTCCACAAAATAGGGTTTTGGAATAATGACCTCGTCCCCCGGGTTGAGGATCGTCTTAAGTACGGTATTGAGTGCACCGCCTGCACCCACTGTCATGACAATCTCGTCTGGAGTAAAATTAGGCCGATTACGCTTATTAAGGTAATCGGCGACAGCCTGTCTGGTCTCCATGAGGCCGGCATTGGGCATATAGGCATGCTGGCGGGACGAAGAATCGCTGATGAGTTCCTTGAGGACCTCCTTGAACCTGGGCGGCGGTTCAAGATCGGGGTTTCCAAGACTGAAATCAAAGACATTTTCCGCCCCGTATTTTGCTTTTCTGATGTTCCCTTCCTCAAACATCTTCCTGATCCAGGAAGATCTTTCAATGGAGGCCTGAATGTTTTTGGAAGCAGGCATGCGAATCCTCCTTAGAATTTCTAAAAATGATAACCATATCCTTTTACAGACGGTTGTCAACACAAAATCGAACCTCGGCACGAAAAGAGACCGGCTTTGCCGAACGCAGGCGGGAATCATCTTGACACGATCGGCCTGTTTTTCTAATTTAGAGTTACCCTTTAGATTTTGCAAATGCCATTAAAAGGGTCCACCGCCCCCGTTCCCTTTTCCACCTCGCGAGGGTTCACTCGAAGCGGGCGGACCACCCTTCTCCTCCCGCCCTTACCTTGCAGAAATATTGTCTTATGAATCGCTGATAGGGCCTTTTGGGATGATTAACGTATGAACTTGGAGAATATGGAAGCCAAGCGGAAAAAGACGCGCCGAATATATGTGGGTCAGATCCCCATCGGAGACGGGGCCCCTGTGGCGGTTCAGTCCATGACAAACACCGACACCAGAGATATCTCCGCAACGGTCGATCAAATCAACCGGTTGTGTGATGCAGGTTGTGAAATCGTTCGTTTGGCCATTCCTGACAATGCCGCTGCGGATGCCTTTGGGGAGATCAAGTCAAAGGTCAGGGCCCCCCCCCTCATCGCTGATATTCACTTTGATCACCGTCTTGCCCTTAAGGCCCTGGGTGCAGGTGCCGATGGACTCCGGATAAATCCCGGGAACATCGGCGGCGAAAAGGCGGTTGAAAAAGTGGTTCAGGGGGCCCGCGAGAGGGGGGTTCCCATTCGAATAGGGGTCAATGCCGGGTCTTTGCAAAGGGAGATCCTGAAAAAATACGGAAGTCCGTCACCAGAAGCAATGGTTGAAAGCGCCATGGAACAGGTGCGGCTCCTGGAGGCCCTGAGGTTTGGCAAGATAAAGATATCGTTAAAATCCTCAAGTGTGATCAACACCATCAAGGCCTATGAACTCTTGAGTAACAGGGTCGATTACCCCCTTCACCTGGGTGTCACAGAGGCGGGGACACTCATATCGGGAACGGTAAAGAGCACCCTGGGCATCGGGTATCTCCTGGCCAATGGAATCGGAGACACCTTTAGGGTCTCCCTCACCAGGGATCCTGTTGAGGAGGTAAGGGTCGCCTATGAGATTCTGAGGGCGCTGGGGCTCAGAGAACGGGGGCCCGAGATCATTTCCTGCCCGACTTGCGGGCGGTGTGAAATAGATCTCTTCGGTCTCGTTGAGGAAGTTGAAAGGGCTTTGGGGGATATTAAGGCCTCACCAAAGGTGGCCATTATGGGTTGCGTGGTAAATGGTCCGGGTGAGGCCAGGGAGGCCGATATCGGCATCGCCGGCGCTCGCGGTCAAGGCATTCTTTTTCGAAAAGGTGAGCTTGTAAGAAAGATTCCCGAGGACAAACTGGCCGACGTGTTGATCAAAGAGGTCAAGAAACTGGTTCAGTGAGACAGTGCAACAAAAAAGCCGATTATAAATTGAAAAATTTTTAATCGTTCACCGGAGCAAGACATGTGACAAGATAACAGGATAGACTTGATAAAGATCCATTAAAGCCCATGAAGTCCAATTGGTTAATTACCTTGTTGCCACAGGGAAACCTGTGGGCTTGATTCTTAATTTTGGAAAAAGAAAAGTTGAAATTAAGCGTATGGTCAAGGATCTACATTGAGAGATCAACAAGATGAAAAAACAATCACGTCAATCCTGTTATCCTGTCAAATACAGTTGAGCTGCTAAAAACTTGTGATCTGAAAGAATTTTCGGATTCCCCGATGGGGAAGAGAGAGGAGTTAGTAATTTACATGCGATATTCCAACTATTTTATGCCAACGTATAAGGAAGTCCCTTCAGAGGCGGAGGTGATCAGCCATCAGTTGATGCTCAGGGCTGGTATGATCAGAAAACTAACATCGGGCATCTACACCTATCTCCCGGCTGGTCTTAGGTCGATAAAAAAAGTTGAAAATATCATCAGGGAAGAGATGAACCGGGCCGGTGCCATTGAACTCTTGATGCCGGCGGTCCAGCCTGGAGAGCTCTGGCAGGAAAGCGGCAGGTGGGAATATTACGGGAGAGAACTCCTGAGATTCAAGGACCGGCACAATCGTGATACGTGTCTGGGGCCGACACACGAAGAAGTCATCACCGATCTAGTGAGGAAAGAGATCCAATCATACAAACAGATGCCCGTAAATTTTTACCAGATCCAGACCAAGTTTAGGGATGAGATTCGGCCCAGGTTCGGTCTCATGAGGGGGCGCGAGTTTATTATGAAGGACGCTTACAGCTTTGATGCGGACGAAGCGGGTGCCAATCGAAGCTACGAAGCCATGTACGAGGCATACAGCAGGATCTTTCAGAGGTGCGGTCTCAAATTCAGGGCGGTGGAGGCGGATACAGGTGCCATTGGCGGGAGTTACTCCCACGAATTTATGGTACTGGCCGAGACAGGTGAGGATCAGATGATCAACTGCACAAAATGTGATTATGCAGCCAACCTGGAAAGGGCTGAAATCAAAGGAGAGGAAGGGCTTCCAGGACCCGATAACATCCCGATGAAGCCCTTAAAAAAGATGTATACCCCTGACATCAAGACGGTGGAAGAGGTGACGTCGTTTCTGGATATCTCCGAAGATCAGCTCATCAAGACCCTTATCGTGGTGGCCGACAATGAAATGGTTGCGGCTCTGGTGAGAGGTGATCATGAACTAAATGAGGCCAAACTGAAGAACCTGCTCGACGCCCAAGTGATTGAACTGGCCAGCCCCGAACAAGTGGCCGAGGCCACGAGCGCTCCCATTGGCTTTGCAGGGCCTGTGGACCTCAAAATTAAGATGGTGGCCGATCTTGCCATTCAAGGCATGAAGAATTTTGTAACAGGAGGGAACAGGAATGACCTGCATCTCAAAAATGTGAACATGGGCAGGGATTTCAATGTAGAGCGATTTGGCGACATACGGATGATAACGTCAAGGGACTCGTGTGCGAGGTGCGGTGAAGAGATAAGGTTCGGCCGGGGGATCGAAGTGGGTCATGTTTTCAAGCTGGGGACCAAATATAGCCAAGCCTTGAAAGCGATCTTTCTTGACGATCAGGGTAAAGAAAGCCCCATTATTATGGGATGCTACGGCATAGGGGTTGGAAGGACTGTGGCAGCCGCCATTGAACAAAACCACGACAAGGATGGCATTATTTTTCCGATCCCGGTATCACCGTTTGAAGTGACCATACTCCCCCTCCAGATGCACGATGCAGCGGTGGTTGATGCAGCGGAGAAGATCTACAAGGAACTCATAGCTCATCATATCGACGTCCTCCTGGATGACAGGGATGAAAGGGCCGGCGTAAAATTTAAGGATGCCGACCTCGTTGGTATCCCCGTAAGGGTGACGGTGGGATCAAGGGGAGCCAAGGAGGGACAGGTGGAAATAAAGCTAAGATCCCAACCCGAAAGTATAAACGTGCCCATTGGCGAGGCCTCGGCTTTTGTAAGAGACAAGGTTAAAAAGCTCTATGATTCGCTTAAATGACATCACTTCACAGCTTCTGAGTTATCACCCAAAGGCCAATGCGGAATTGGTGGAAAAATCCTACGTCTATTCGGCCAAGGCCCACCAGGGGCAGATTCGTCTCTCTGGAGAAACATACCTTTCCCACCCACTGGAAGTGGCCTACATCCTAACCCAGATGAAAATGGACGTCGTGTGTATTGTGGCCGGGCTCCTCCATGATACGCTGGAAGATACAGATGCCGACCTCGACGAAATAACGCGCCTCTTTGGAGAAGAAACCGCCAATATCGTCAACGGGGTCACAAAGATCAGCAAGATGCAGTTTGCAAGTCACAAGGAGCGCCAGGCCGAGAATGTCAGGAAGATGATTCTCGCCATGTCCTCTGATATCCGCGTCATTCTGGTCAAACTGGCTGATCGGCTTCACAATATGAGGACCTTGGGTTTCCACCTCTCGGAAAAACAGAGGCGGATCGCTGAAGAGACTTTGGAAATTTACGCGCCCCTTGCAGGCAGGATGGGAATCTACTGGATGAAATCCAGACTGGAAGACCTCTGCCTGTATTATCTTGAGCTCGAGATCTATGAGAAGATCAAGACCGAGATCTCCCAAAGAAAGGGGGAGAGGGAAGAATTCATCAGGGAAGTCAAAGGACTGGTCTCCGGGAAGCTATCAGAATTCAATATCCAGGCAACGATCAAGGGCAGACACAAGCATTTTTACAGTATTTACAAGAAAATGGTAGACCAGAACCTTACGGTCAAGCAGGTCTACGATGTTGTGGCTTTCAGGGTCATCGTGAAGAACATCAAAGAATGCTATGAGGCCCTTGGACACATACACTCCATGTGGAAGCCGGTCCCGGGGCGCTTCAAAGACTATATTTCTGTTCCAAAGGCCAACATGTATCAGTCACTCCACACCACAGTGATTGGCCCCCTGGGACAAAGGATGGAGGTGCAAATCCGGACATGGGAAATGGACAGGGTTGCCGAGGAGGGGATCGCCGCCCACTGGCGTTACAAAGAGGGTGCGATCGCAAGCAAGACGGACGAAGAACAGTTCTCGTGGCTCCGGCAGCTTCTGGAATGGCAGGGGAGCCTGAAGGACCCCAAGGAGTTCCTGGATAGTGTCAGGATGGACCTCTTTCCCGACGAGGTATATGTCTTTACCCCCAAGGGGGAGGTGAAGGCATTTCCCAAGGGTGCAACCACGGTCGATTTTGCCTATAGTATTCACTCTGAGGTGGGGGGGAAATGCATGGGCGCCCGGGCCAACGGAAAAATGGTTCCTCTGCGGTATGAATTAAAAAACGGAGATATCGTAGAGATCATCACCTCGCCAAAACAGCATCCCCGCAAGGATTGGCTCAAGTTTACAAAAACCCCCCGAGCAAAGACCAGGATCAGGCAGTGGATAAATGCGCAGGAAAGAGAGGGGAGCATCAATCTGGGGCGAGACATCCTTGAGAGGACTATTGAAAAGATGCATCTGACCGTGCCCAATATAATGAAAAGCGACCAGATGGCTGCCATTGCAAAAGATCTTTCCTTTCACTCGGTCGAGGATCTGGTTGCCCAGATCGGCTTCGGCAAGGTCTCACCAAGGCATGTGGTTGGGCGTCTAAAACCCAAGCTGGGTATAAAGGAGGAAAAGCCGTCCGGGATTGTAGGTAAGATGGTTGGCCGCATAAAGCGGCGAAAATCGGATCACGGCATAAAAGTCAAGGGCATCAGTGAGATGCTGATCCGTTTTGCAAATTGCTGCCACCCCGTCCCAGGGGAAAAGGTCATCGGATTTATGACTCGCGGGCGTGGTATTACCATCCACCACGAGGGATGCAGACACATATTAAAAGCGGATCCCGAAAGATTGGTGGAGGTCTCCTGGGAGCCTTCCCCGGATGAAAAATCTCTTGCGAAGCTCCGGGTGACCAGTGTGGAAAGAAAGGGTGTTCTGGCGGATGTAAGCACCATTTTGACTCAAAAGGATGCCAATATCATCCACGCAGAAGTAAAGACAACCATGGATCAGAAAGGTATTGCCCTTTTTACCATCGAAGTGGAAAATTATAGACAACTTCAGGATATCATGGGGGCCATCAAAAAAGTGAGGAATGTTCTGGTTGTTGAAAGGCTTTGAAACGAAAGTGATTATGCCATTGGCTTTACAACTCGCCCGGATTTGATACAGCTTGTGCAGGCCTTTATCCGCTTTGTCTGTCCATTCTGAACACATCTTACCGTCTGAAGATTGGGGTACCAGCGTTTCTTTGTTTTGTTGTGGGCGTGGCTCACATTATATCCAACGATTGGTTTCTTGCCACATATATCGCAGACTTTTGACATCGGGGTGTCTCCTTTTCGAGAGAAAAAACTATTTTGAACAAAAAAGTATACCTGGCCTGATAAAATATATCAAGTATTTTCTTATTCTGACTACCGAAGGCTAAACCGGAAAATTGGATATTGGCAAAGAAAGCCTGGACTCAATGAGAAATCATCCACAGGGAAAGAGGGGAGGCCTTTCCCTTGAGCTTAATCTGGTCCCGCGAGATCTTAATCACATCCACCTCATGGGCGTTTGCGGGACAGGAATGGCATCCCTGGCAGGCATGCTGAAAGAGAAAGGCTATTTGGTGACAGGTTCGGATCGAAACATATATCCGCCCATGAGCACATTTTTGGAAGGGATGTCTATCCCCATAATCAATGGTTATCGTCCTCAAAATCTTTCCCCTAACCCGGATCTGGTTATCGTAGGAAATGTCATAACAAAAAACAATCCCGAAGCAATGGAGCTTTCCCGTCTGGGGCTGCCATATCTCTCCTTTCCACAGGCGTTAGGACATTTCGCGCTAAAGGGTAAACGCTCCATTGTAATAAGTGGGACTCACGGGAAGACTACCACGTCGGCCATCGTCGCCTGGATCTTGGAGAAGGCCGGCCTTGATCCGGGGTTTATGATCGGGGGAATTCCAGAGGATTTCCAGACCAATTTCAAACTGGGGAAAGGACCATATTTCGTTATAGAGGGTGATGAATACGACGCCGCCTTTTTTGATAAGGGTCCCAAATTCCTGCATTACGCTCCTTGGGCAACGATCCTTACGTGCATCGAATTTGATCACGCGGATATCTACCGGGATCTGGATCATGTGGTGGAAAGCTTTAGAGGATTGATAGATCTCATTCCTTCCGAAGGAATTCTCATAGCGAATGGGGACGATCAGATTGTCTTGAAGGAACTCAGGAGAGCGAGATGTCCAGTGAGTATATACGGCCTCACCGGGAATCGGGCATGGAGGGCCGCAGATATTTCGGTCCAAAGAGATCTCACTTCCTTTACGATCCTCAAAGAAGGGGAGGAATATCTAAGATTCCTTACTCCTTTATATGGAACCCACAATATCTCTAACCTGTTATCAGCCGTGGTCTTGGCAAATTTCTTGGATATACCCCCTTCGATCCTCGCTGAGGCGGCGAGGGATTTCAAAGGGGTCAGGCGAAGACAGGAGATCATCGGGGAAAAGCGAGGTGTTCTCGTCCTGGATGATTTTGCCCACCATCCGACCGCGGTGAGGGAGACCATCGGGGCCGTCCGGGAAAAATACAGGGAGCAACGCATCATCGCTGTCTTCGAGCCGAGATCCAATTCCAGCAGACGAAATATCTTTCAGGCCCGATACGCCGCTTCATTCTACGGAGCGGATCTCGTGATGATCCCGGAACCTCCCATGATGGAAAAAATCCCTTCCGAGGAGCGATTTTCTTCTCAGCTTCTTGTTGACGACCTAAGGAACAAAGGCTTGAATGCCTCTTACGCTCCAAACACCGATCAACTGTTGGATGACCTGGTGGGGGCGGTCCAGCCAGGAGATGTGGTGCTTATCATGTCCAACGGCGGGTTTGATAACATCCATCGGAGGTTATTGAAAAGACTAGATAATTTGTGACGCTGTAACCGTTCACGGGTTCAAAGGTTCTATTCTCATCACCATACGCCATTTTGCAAACGTTTTGTACGGGAAAACCGACTGTTTCCGCATCCCAAAAAATATGGAACATGGTACTTGGCGATGATGTGGCAAAACCCGCATTTTTTACGAGGATTTCGGGGATCCAATTTCAGTCTTTTCCCTAACCTGAACCTTGAACCCTGAACCTGTGAACGGTTACTGCTATTATTACCCAAAGCGAATTTCTTTTGCTAAGATATGGAGGCGTCCTTGGCGGAATCGAGGCCACAATGGGATCACCCGGGTGGGAAACTTATTGAACTTGGCTCAAGGGAACTGAAGGATGAGGAACTTCTGGCCATTCTGATCGGAAGTGGGTATAAAGGGAGGAGTGCCCAGGCCATTGCAAAGGAGTTGCTGAACAAATATTATTCGATCGCCGGGCTACTGGGAAAAACGTCTTCAGATCTTTCAATTATTAAGGGCCTTAAAGAGGGCAAGATTGCGAGGATTGCGGCTTCGTTTGAAATAGCAAAAAGGGTGTTTGATGAAAACAAGTGGGAACTTCCTAACAGGAGACTTGTTAGATTGGAGTTGCCAGAATTA
>JADHXI010000089.1 GCA_016783065.1 Desulfobacteraceae bacterium
GGTCTATCCCCTGATGAAACCAGGGGAATAAAGGGCGTGAATGCAGCGAGACTCTTGGGTCTTTAGAAATTAAGAATGAGGAATGAAGAATTGAATCCGAAATCCGAACTGGTGTTCATCCTGTTAATCCTGTCAAGAATATCTGAAATGAGGCCAGCATGGAAGAATCAATAAAGCTAAGGATAGAAGATGAGATCGCACTCGTGACCCTGAACCGGCCAAAGGCCTATAATGCCTTTGACCTACCCATGGTGCAACTCCTGGCAGACAGGCTCATTGCACTGGCCTTGGATCCAGGAGTATCGGGCGTGGTGATCACGGGGAAAGGGAGAATCTGTCCAGGTGCGCGGATCTTCCCAATGGAAGAGAGGGCATAGCAGCATTCCTGAAGAAGCGGAAACCGGTCTTTGGCTCTCGGCAGCAGACGAAACAGCAGTGATATGCGGCACAGAAAAATGTGGGGAACCTTTTTTCTCGGCATTTTATCCATCGCTCGTTCATAAAAAGGCCAGGTAAAACCCAACATTGTTAAATATTCAATATTCAATATTCAATTCTTAGGCGGCCCGACAAGAACCATGTACAGTGCATATTTTGGTCTGACTGAAAATCCGTTTGCCCTCACCCCGGACCCGCGGTTTCTCTTTCTGAGCCAGCGGCACAAGGAGGCGTTGGCCCATCTCCTATACGGGATGGGGGAGAAGGGTGGTTTTGTACTCCTTACCGGTGAAGTGGGGACAGGCAAGACCACCTTATGCCGCAGTCTCCTGGAACAGGTACCTGAAGGGGTCGAAGTAGGACTTGTCCTGAACCCCAAACAGACGGCCTTGGAGCTGGTGGGCTCTGTGTGCGACGAGTTAAATGTTTCATATCCACAGGGGACAGAAAGCCTCAAGGTGTTGGTGGACAAACTCAACCTGCATCTCTTGGAGACCCATTCAAAGAGCGGGCGGACCGTGTTGATTATCGACGAGGCCCAGAACCTCAGCGTAGATGTGCTGGAACAAGTGCGCTTATTGACCAACCTTGAGACCACCAGACAAAAGCTGTTGCAGATACTGCTCATCGGGCAACCAGAACTTCAGGGTATGATGGCCCGCCCGGAGTTGCGGCAGTTAGGCCAGCGAATCACCGCCCGCTATCACCTGTCCCCTTTGCTGCCGAACGAGACTGCCTTATATGTGCAGCACCGACTAGACGTTGCAGGGTGCAAAAGGGAATTGTTTTCCAGGGAAGCCCTGCGCCTGACACATAAGCTTTCCGGTGGTGTACCCCGCCTGATCAACATCATCTGCGACCGGGCCCTACTCGGTGCCTATGCAAAGCAGCGTGATCGTGTGGACAAGGGATTGATGCGAAAGGCCGCATCTGAAGTCACAGGACAAGGGCAACCGTCCGGTCACCGGCGGCTGATGATCTGGGCGCTGGTGGTCCTGGTGCTTATGTTGTTGGCGGCGGGCTGGAAATTCCTGCCCTGGTGGGGCTCTGTGGAAAATGTCCTGGAAGATCCGAAGGAAGCACAAATGCCCAGGCAGGCTGCCGTAGCCGAGCGAATTGGCAAGGATGCCCCCCCGAAGCCAACACCCGAACTCCAGGAAGGGAAAGTTGTGACGCCTGAAAATCTGGGAGATGTGGTGACAGAAGAGGAAGCAATACCCTCTTACGAACCTGTCGTGGAGGAGGCCCCCTTACGGATCAGTGGTGGACCGGTCAAGCTCGACAAACTGTTGCGAGACAGGAGTGTAAAGACCGATCGGGAGACTGCATTTGCGACCCTTTTCAGGTACTGGGATTCGGAATGGCCAGACCCATCCGGTACCTCACCCTGTGACTATGCCTCCTATGTGGCCTTGCGCTGCGCGAGTAGCAAGGGGAATTGGACGGGTCTCTGCCACCTGAACCGTCCGGTTGTATTGGACCTGATCGATGAGACCAAGGAACACCATTACGTGCTGGCTACCTCATTGGAAGAGGGGGATGTAACCCTGGACTTCGGTGACAAGCAGATAACCCTGCCCCGGTCCGAACTGGAACCCTATTGGTTTGGCGACTTTACCCTGTTCTGGAAGGCGCCCCCGTTTAAGGCCTCCTTGCTCAAGGAGGGTGATAGGGGTCCCGATATCCTGTGGTTGAGGGCACAATTGGACCGTGTGGAGGGGGCAAGTCCGGAATCCGGGAGGGAACCCGCCAACCCCCTGTTTGACGCCAGCCTCAAGAAACGCGTCATGAGTTTTCAGCGGGCAAATTCCATAAATCCTGATGGAAAGGTGGGAGAGCAGACATTTATCCAGTTAAATACGGCATTAAAAGATCCATCCATACCGCTGTTGTGCCGGAGCACGCAATAAAAGAAGAGCACGAAAATGTCATTTATCCTTGATGCCCTCAAACGGGCCGAACGGGAACGACGACTCGAACGGGCACCTGACCTAAACGCCGTCTTTGAAGAGGGTGAGGGATCTCAGGCCAGCCGGTGGCAATGGTTGTCCATAGGTGTGGCCTTTTTGGTGGGTGCCGTGGTAGTGGCCTTGTTTCTCTGGCCAAAGAAGCAGCCCCCGGAGGTCATCAGTAAGCATGAAGAACCTGCTGTGAAAGTAGCTTCCCTGACCTCAGACCAAAAAAAACCTTTGCCAGACAGGTCAGAGGCTAAACCTTCTCCACGCAAAGAAACCGCACCACAAAAAGGGGTTGAGATTCACCGCGAAGTTCGTCTGCCCGACAAGGCCGCGCCTCAGCCCATAAGGCCCCGGGCCAAGAAGGTAGAAATTGTAAAGCCGGCAAAAGTCACTCCCACGCAAAAAGCTGAGGGGCCTCCCCAAAAAAAAGGGCCTCCAGATACCAGCATTGAGCCTGCTGTTTCCGAGAAAACAGTCTCCGGTTCAGGGCCTTCCAAGCCAGCCGCCCCCAAGATCCCAGCCACCTCTCCACCCCCGGCAGTTGCCCCCAAGGAGACAGCCCCATTGGAGCCGCACAAGTCGGCGCGCGATCGAGCCACGGATATCCCGGAACCCCAGCCAAAAGCCAAGGAGGAAACAGTTAAAGAGCCTGTGGAAGCGGTCCCCTTGCTCCAAGATCTGCCTGACGAGGTCCGCAAAAAGCTGGGAAAACTTGAGATCAACGTCCACGGCTATTCCCGGGATCCTGCCGAAAGTCTTGTCTTCATCAACATGCGTAAATATCGTGTGGGGGACCGGATCGGGAGCGGAAAAGACGGACCAATGTTGAAAAGGATCATCCCCGATGGCGTGATTATCGATTATGGAGAGGGGCAGGCACGGCTGGTGGTGGGGAAATAGAGAATACGGGAAGGCAGAATCATACCCTGTCATAATGGCTGAATTGCATGGTGAAGGTCCCGCGGCCCTGTGAAACCGATCTGAGGGCGGTGGAATAGCCGAACATCTTGGAGAGGGGGATACTGGCCGTAAGGACCTGGATTGGGCCCTTGGCAGCAACCTGCTCAATTTTACTCTGCCGGGCGTTTAAGTCACTGATTACATCACCTGTAAAGTCTTCCGGAACCAGAATTTCGGCCTTCATGATCGGCTCGAGAAGGAGCGGGGCTGCATTCCGGCAGGCATTCCTAAAGGCCATGGTTGAGGCCACCTTGAATGCCATTTCGTCGGAAAATGTCTCTTTTATCTGTACATCCAGAAGGCATGTTTGGACATCAATCACCGGATAACCCATGAGGACACCACCGATCTCCGCTTCCGAGATCCCTTGTCTGATTGCGGCCAGAAATTCCTCCGTGAGTTCAGGATTCCTACATCTATCAACAAAACGATTCCCAATACCCCTTGGTAGCGGTGAGACCTCCAGCTTTACACCGGCAATATGCTGCTGCCCTGCAATTTCCCGCTGGAAGACCTCTTCATGGTCTGCAACGCCTGTGACGGTTTCCCTATATACGACCTGCGGTTTTCCCTGATTCGTTTCCACGGAGAAATCGCGTTTGAGCCGGCCAACGATGATCTCCAGGTGTAATTCACCCATGCCGGAAATGACGGTTTGCCCTGTTTCCTCATCGATCTTGAACCTGAACGTGGGATCCTCATCCGTCAGTTTGCCCAGGGCACCCAGCAGTCGGTCATGATCCTGTACCTTTTTCGGCTCTACGGCGACGGTAATAACAGGTTCGTTAAACAGCATGGGCTCAAGCAGTATGGGGTTTTCTTCAGAGCATAGGGTATCACCGGTGGTGGTCAGCTTGAGCCCCATGGCCGCAACAATATCCCCTGCCGAGGCTTCATGGATTCGCTCTCTCTTGTTGGAGTGCATCTTGAGGAGTCGGGCCAGCTTTTCCTTTCTCTTTTTCGACGGATTGTAAACGGGCTCCGATGTCTTGACAGTTCCCGAATAGACCCGAACATATGTCATCTTCCTTCCCTGATCCATCATTACCTTGAAGGCAAGGGCCGAAAAGGGTCCTTTCGCCTCTGGAGGGCGCGACTCCTTTTTCCCGGATGAAGGGACGATACCAACGATTGGCGGGATATCTACCGGGGAGGGAAGGTAATCAATAATCCCGTTCAAGAGGGGTTGTACTCCCTTGTTTCTTAAGGCTGAACCGCAAAAGACCGGTACCAGATCCAAGTTGATGGTGGCTTCCCGTATGGCCCTATTCAGTTCCTGGATCTCGATTTCTTCTTCAGCGAGATATTTTTCCGTTATTGTATCGTCTTTGTCCGCAAGGGTTTCAAGGAGCAGTTCTCTGAATTGGGAAACCTCCTCACCCATTTCTGAAGGCACGGGTATCTCGTCGAATTGGGAACCCAGCGTCTCATCTTCCCATAAGATGGCCTTCATCTTAATAAGATCGATAACCCCCTTAAAATTATCCTCAACCCCCCAGGGGATTTGGAGCACAAGCGGGAGCGCCCCAAGACGCTCCTTGATCATCTCAACAGCCCTGGGAAAATCGGCTCCCACACGATCCATTTTATTTATAAAGGCTATCTTTGGGACCTTATACCTATCTGCCTGGTGCCACACCGTCTCGGATTGGGGTTCAACCCCTCCCACAGCGCAAAAGACCCCTATTGCACCATCCAGCACCCGAAGGGACCGTTCCACTTCGATCGTGAAATCCACATGACCGGGGGTGTCTATAATGTTGATGGCATGTCCTCGCCAATCGCAGGAGGTTACTGCGGAGGTAATGGTGATGCCCCTCTCCTTTTCTTCCAACATCCAATCCATGGTGGCTTCGCCATTATGGACCTCGCCCATCTTGTGAACGCGACCGGAGTAAAAGAGAATACGTTCTGTAACCGTGGTCTTGCCCGCGTCGATATGGGCGATAATTCCAATATTTCGTGTTCTTGTCAGTCTCTTGGCAGGGGGCATATTGATTTAACGTCTCGGAATTTCTACAACATGTTTACATTAAATGGGTTTTGTTGAAGCCTTTGCCCATGCCTCGCAGCTGGAATAATGGAATGGTGGAATAGTGGAATGTTGATTTTAAAAGACAAAAACACGATACAGCCAGACAGTTATGTCTTGTATGTCTTGCATGTCAAAGTATTCTTGTCAGCAAGCCGTTGTCCTGTTTCCACAAACCCCATTATTCCATCATTCCAGTATTCCAATATTCCCTCCCGGCCGGTGGCCAATTGGAGCGAAGCCCCTAAGTTCACCTATGGTAAGCGACACCCATGCATCTGGTAATTAGGTATTGAAAAAGATAACATCAGGTCATGGCCCTTGAGTGGGCATTGATCTATTGATCCGGGCGCAAATTTAAGGTATCTTGTCCCGGCTGTCAAGCCATATGGGCCGGATCAGACCCGATAATCACCCTCGCCAAAGGGGGACCCTTTTCAAGGATTTCCGCCACAATTTCCGCGGTCCAGCGGGTGGCATCCCGAACGAGCGCCTGGCAACCGTCCGGGTTGGTCTTCATGATCTCGTGGAGCGTCTTCCGTTCCTCGTCGTCCTGCAGATTGAACGAACGGCCAAACTTTATTTTCTGTATCTCCTTGCAGACGATGGTGCCGTAGGCTTCTTCAAATTTTTTGCAAAGCTTGTCCGCGAACTGCATTCCCCGCTGATACTGCGCCACCATCTCGAGATCGTCCCGACCGGTGAGCAGACCTATCATCAACAAACAGCCGGTAAGTGAACCACACGCCGTACCGCGGCGGGCCACACCGCCGGATAAGGGGGTTGCCGCTCTCAAGAGAGCCGGCTCTACCACACCGAAGACCTCCATCAGCGGCGGCAAAGTGGCCTGACTGCATCCAAAAAATTCCATCTCGTAGCGACACGCTATTTGGCCCGCTCTTTCGATTGCCCCCTGAAATTGACTATTCCGAACATTCATAACATCATCCTCCCCTTAAGCATTGCTGTCTGAACCGCAAGCAATGAATAGCTTCTCGGCCAATGGTTATTGCTGATAGATTTGAACAAAAAAAATGCTTCCGTCCGCTGCCTGCCCACCGTCTAACGCATCCACCCCTTTTCTCTAAGGGGTGGAAAAATTACCCGCTGTGAATACCAATCAAGGGGCGGACAGCCCGGAACCTTTACCACCTTGGGGACACCTTTTTTGAATCCCCCATGAAAAGCCCTTCGAAGGACATAATCCATTCCCGCCCTTACCCCGCAATTACCCAGGAGCCACACCTCGTCCGCCTCCACATCAGGTCTGATGGCGATGGGTTCTCGCCCAATGATGACTGCATATTTCTTGGTGGGGTCACAGACAAGCGGTACCGTGGGTATTCTCGGTCTGCACCCCGGGCAGACGCCCCCGGCATACACACGAACGTTCTCGTATTGACTTACAAATTTAAAGATTGGGGGAAGCAAACTCATTCTTACCTCATCCAGCGCTTCCCCTGCGATGTCTATTTCCGCCAGGTCGATGTTTCCAAGTCCAAGCTTTTCGGCGACCTGCAGCAGGGCGAGACTTTTTGGATCGACACCCATCAGATAAGTCCCCACGGTATCCACCGCCACTGCATCGGTACCCGCCATTACGAGTCCCATCTCTACGCCCGTCCCGGCGTGGGGACCGAATCCCTCCATAACTTGAACAGCATCCACCACGGTAAGCCCCGGCGGGAGGGCTTTCAGGAGATCGGCCAGAACAGAGGCCAGATCAATTTCTCTATGATACTTCTTTCTGTCCTCATACCGGATGCAACCAAAAAGATTCTTGATACCCACTGTTACAGCGGTCAAAAAATGTGTCTTGGCCTTGGGAATATTCACCAGGAGATCAGCCTCCACCAGGGCCCGGGGGAGCCGGATCTCTTTTAAAACATGACCGTCCACCGGTAACCAGACCTCGGGTTCCCCGTCCAGGTCGCACATTACCCCGCCGTTTTCCGTTACGGCCTCTTCAAAACCCGAGACGCGGTAGGCATCCCCACAGGAGCCACCCCAGGCGGGCCGCTCCCCCACGACGACTTTCTCCGCCCCATGCTCATAAAAATATCGTATCATTGCCGCCACCAACCCGGGATCCGTGAGTTCCGCCGGGGCCTGGTCATAGGGGATAGAGACCACAATATTCGGCTTTATAAATACGATGCCGGGTGAAGGTTGAAACGCTCCTTTCTCCTCCAGGAGCGAAACCGCATTAATTGCCCCTTGACCAGGATCCTGGCATTTCACGACCGATACCAATCTCTTTTCAGAAGTCATACTGTTCCACCCCATTACCACATCTTTTCAACTACGCAGCTCGTGTTATACCTCCCTCAGCAAGGATCTGTTGCACCAACCCTTGCTTTCCCGCATTCATAATGTGTACACCCTGGCAAAATCCTTTGGCCTCATTGATGGTTCTGGCCGCTATCTGAACACCGGTCCGGGTGGGATCTGGTGAGGCTTCCAGCTCGGCCATAAGGTCTTCGGGGACTTGGAAGCCTGATACGTGTCTGTTCACGAATCGGGCCATCGCGGGCGTTCTTAGAACCATTATCCCTGCCAGGAGAGGCACATTTTTCTCCCTGGCCGTCTTGACAAAAGGGTCAAGTCTGAAAATCTCAAATACAGCCTGCGTCTGGAAAAACCGGGCGCCCGCCTCTATTTTTCGCTCCATCTTGAGCAGTTGGGGTTCCACGGGTGACGCATTGGGATTAACAACGGCCCCGGGACACAGATCGGTTGCACCCTTGAGCGTGTTCCCTTGCATATCGACCCCCTTGTTGAGTTTCTGGACCGCCCAGAGAAGAGAAACCGAGTCCAGGTCAAAAACCTGTTTTGCCTCCGGATGGTCCCCCAGTGCCACATGGTCACCGGTCAGGCACAAAACATTTCTTACCCCAAGGGCAAAGGCATTTAACAGGTCGGACTGGAGGGCGATACGATTCCGGTCCCTGCAAGTGAGCTGGAGTACAGGGTCAATATCTCTTTCCCTCAAGAGATGGCAGAGGGCAAGCGAGCCCATTCGCATCAAGGCACTTTGTCCGTCCGTGACATTGATGGCATCCACGCACCCAGACATATCTTGGGCCTTTTTCAGCGTGTCCTCATAATCAGCGCCCTTTGGCGGTGTAAGCTCTGCCGTAACAATGAAATCCTTTTTCTTGGCCAACTCCGCAATGGTCATAAAGTTTCCTCTCCCTTTGCCAAAATTTCATTTCTGAGCGATACCAATTCCTCGGGGGGTTCGCTCAAGGAAAAGTCCTTTATCAGAGGGCGGCCAACCAGAAGGTCCTTTCGTCCTGCAGCCTCAAGGCGCTTGTAAATCAGATGCCATCCGCATTCCCTGGTTTCGGGGAAGACCTCGCACCGCCCCTCCTGGCTCCCCCCGCAGGGTCCATTGAGCAGCCCTTTACTACAGGCCGTCAAAGGGCAGACTCCCCCGGTCTGAGGAAGGATACATTGGCCGCACTCTTTGCAGCTCTCCCTGCCCCAGGCCTGCCCCAACCTTGCCCCTATCGTAATCGTATCACATGCGGGATAGGTTGGCTGCTGGCTTTCTTTGGACACCACTTGAACGCCGATACCGCAGGACACAACCAGTATGACGTCGAAATTCTCTTTACAGTTGGCATGATCCAACCAGTGCCTGACCAGAAGCTGTTCGCAAAGAAAATCCACGGTTAGTATGTCGGCAACATCCAAACCCATTTTTTCGATTTCAGCCTCAATGGATTTCAGGCACTCGGGTTCGGCGTTTCCAAAGCTTTCCCCGCAGCCGTTGCAGGCCAAAAGGAGCAAGGTCTCAAAGTCTTTAAGATGGTCGCGTATTTCGTCAAAGGGTTTTAGCCGGCTCAAGAGCATCATAGGTTTTTCCTTTCTCCAAGAGGCACGATATCAGCGCATGGGGTCGGGCCTTGAAATGTCAGTCACTACGGAGTGTTTTCTTGAGAATCTGTAAGTTCTCAATAAACTCGGATACCGTGGGGTTCGGCCATTTCTTAAAGGCGCTCTCTAAACCTGTAGTCGCAGCGTGGCTGATATTTGGGGTTTTGCCGAAACCATGGAGAAGCTAATATGACTTATCAGGAGAAAACCCCAAATATCAACCACTGCCAACGTGAGAAGTAAATTCACTTTGAGAGAGCGCCTTCAAGAAACACCCAAACCCCACTCCAGAAACCCGATTATTTCTCCCGGACTTATTGGGAAGTTACGAGAATCTCTCGTATCACGATCTTGGTCAACACTCAACAGTTTCGAACACCGTCGATTTTTGGAGTTTGTTGAGGACCTACGCCTGTCTCTTAATGCAGTCGCGTCCCTCTTGACAGGACTCTCATTTTGATGGCGGCGACCAAGGAATGGGGGGTCTGCTGCTTTGATCCGTCACAACGTCAACCACTGCGGGTTTGTCTGCCGCAAGTGCCTCTTTCAGCGCATCTGATATCATATCCGGCGATTCGACCCGGATGCCCAAGCAGCCGATGTCCTGTGCGATCCTGGCAAAATCAACCGCCTCAAATCCGTAAACCTCTTCCCTTTTGCCCGGGCTGTCTCCGTAGGCCTGGTTGACGCCCATGATACATTGCCCCAGACCGTTGTTGTTGTTGATGACGGTGACGGTTTTAATCCCCCACCGCTTGGCGGTTTCAAGTTCGGCGAGGTGATACCAAAACCCACCGTCTCCGGTGAAGCAAATAACCGGTCTATCCGGTGAGGCGCATTTTACGCCGAGAGAGGCGGGATAAGACCAGCCCAAAGATCCGGCCGCCCGTAAATAGCGTTGTTTCGGATCTGTGAGATAAACCATGGTACTCGACCATACGGCAGAATATCCCGTATCTGATATCAGCACGGCATCCGATGGAAGTGTGTCGGTGATTTCTTTACACAACCGTTCCGGTCGAATGGGCTTGGCATCCGATTCACGCAGGGGTTCGATTAGATCTTTCCATTCTCTTACCAATCGCTGGGTGCGCTCGAACCACTTTGTGTTCTTGTCGTTTCTATTGATAAGTTTACAAAGCCGCTGCACAGTGACTTTCGCGTCGCCAAACAATCCGAAAGTGTTCCGATAACTCCTTCCCAACTCAGATGGGTTGATATCTATTTGAATGATGCTTGTGCTCGGCTTTGGCAGCGTCCAGTTGTTGGTGACCTGATCGCCGGTGTTGCAGCCGATAAAGAGGACCAGGTCAGCCTCGGAAACGACGTGGTTTGCGCTCTGGCATGAGTAGGATCCCACCACCCCGACGCTGAGCGGATGGGTATCGATGATGATTCCCTTCCCGTCATTGGACGTGGCGACCGGTATGGAGTGCATCTCGGCAAGTTGAACGATATCAGGACCTGCCGAAGAAGCCATGGCTCCGCCGCCGGAAATAATGACCGGACAGATCGCATTTTCCAGGATATTCACGGCCTTCTCTAAACGATCTCTTTCGGGCACCGGTCGGATGGCGGGATAGCGGGCATACGGCTCTTCGATTACCACTTCGACATCTGTTTCCGCCGCTTCAATTACTTCTCCAGCAAACCCAAGCAAATCAAGATGTACGGGTCGAGGGGCTCCCGTGGTTGCTTCACGGAATGCCTGACAAAGAAACAAAGGGAGTTGCTCTATGGTATCCACATTCACATTGTACTTGGTGACGGAATCGTACATTGGACCGTGCGAAATTTCCTGGTAGGCATTTCGATACTGAGCAATGGGCTTTTTTCTGCCGGTTATTGCGATTACCGGCGAATGGCCGAGATAGGGATCCTGAAGCCCGGCTGCCAGATTGGCAGCACCCACCGACTGAGACATGCAGATTCCCGGTTTTCCGCTCATTCTGGCATATCCATCTGCCATATATGCAGCGGCCTTTTCGGAATGTGTCAGGATCCGCTGGATTCCCAGGTCTTCTAGTTCAACAAGCGTCCTTCTCAAAATGGCCTGAACCAGAAAAACGTGGGTTACACCATAACCTTTTAAGGTTTCTCCAATAAATCGAGCACCGGTCATTTTACGTTCCATTTCTTCAATCCTCCAAACTGCGCTGGGCAACGGCCCGTCAAGACGTGTGCCCAGCACTGGTATATGCCTCGTAAACAGTTTTTATTTCAGCTCCAGATTTTATGGAATAGCTGATTATTTCTTCAAGAAGTTGGGGAGTGCATCCATACCTGGATTTATTCTTGCGGACGTCATGGGTATAGAAGATCAACCATCCCTTTTGGGTTTTGTTGCGATCAACAATCTTCTTGTAAAGCTCAATACTATCCATATCCCCATAAATACTGTGACCATTCAACAAGTTCAAGTCAATCCGATTCTTGTTTATCCCTCTCTTGATTCCTCTTGAACAGCAAAAATGTTTTTCGCAGATTTTTTTTGTTTTTGGCGTAGCACTTCCTTTGGGGTAGGCAAAGGTCTTTAACTGCAAACCCGGTATCAATTTTTTCAAGGCAACGGCGTTTTTCAAAATTGAATCTTCGTATGAAAAACGATCACTTGCCCAGGCATCCAAATGGTCAAAAGTGTGGCAGCCAATTTCATTCCCCCTCTTATAAAGATCAATAACGTTTTCTTCACCAATTATTCTTCCAATATTAGTATCCTTACCAAGTAATCCAAGAGCGAGGTAATAGGTGCCGGCCAATTGATATTTCTGAAGGAGTCTGTCACCGGCCGAAAACGCTGATTCCGCGACATCATCAAAAGAAAAAGAGATCGTCGGTCTTTCAGGGCGTACCGTCACAATCTGCCTGCCGCCGTGGTAAGCCAAAAGATGTCTTATTTGATTTTTGAGGACATCAAGTACCTTCATCGCAAGAGCTTGTAACGCTGAACGGCGTTGATAATCTGATCTTCGTATGTTTTTGCAACAGAAGCTCGGGTAAAACGCTCAAGTCCGTGTTCTGATTTCATCCTCAAAACTTCACTCCGGTATTTCGTTTGATTCAAGAATATTTTGGTGATCTTATCTTTAATATCATTGACGGAAAGGGGGTTGACCGATTCCCCCACCAGGTAGCCGCTGAAGTATCCGTCCATCCCTCGATTTTTTGAATATAATATGGGTAACCCGCATGATAAGGCCTCCAGATAGACGATACCAAAGGATTCTCTGATACTGGGCATTGCCAATGAAAAATAATTCACCAAAAACGAGGGCAATTCCTCGTTTTTAATATGCCCCAGCAGACGAAAATGGCTCCTGCGCTTTGTCTTCTCAATCATCTCCAGTATTTTCGTCTTTGACTTCCCTTTTCCAGCAATATGTAATTCCAGATCAAACCCTTCGTCGTTCAAGAGATCAACAGCTTTGATCAAACGTGCTATATTCTTATTGCGAAAACCGTCAAGGTGAAAAATAGAAATGATTTTGTTTGACGTACTTCTTTCACCGGCCACTTTCTTTTGAGGAAAGGTAACAAAATTTGGAAGAAATGCTGTTTTTTTCTCACAAAAGACGAGTTTCTTTTTCAGTTCGCCGACGATCCAAGGGGCGATGATAAAAAGGAATTCTGAGTTTGCAACGATTCGTTGATAGAGTTTCCTGTATCCAGGCTTCCAATTCAGTACTTGCATATCCGTATTTCCGCGGACGGTGCACACATATGGGACAGCGTATCTCTTCCAAATTTCATATGCGATGATTCCCTCGTATGTCAGCTTGTGCCCGTGGACAATGTCAGGTTTGTATTCTTGTTCTGAAAGAAGTTTCATGATCTTCCTGGCCGCACGTTTGAGGAAAATATATAGGAAAACGCCAAAGGGGGGAGCGAATATTTTCAACTCACATAAATTAGGGTTGTTGATGGTTTTCTCCTGAAACGGATTCCCTGTCCTGTTTAATGAAATAACAAAGTTATCCAATCTATTGGCTTGCTCGATCAAATTCTTGACAGCCTTTGGTTTGTGAGGATTCAAATCATCAGGGTAGTCAAATGAGATATGCAGTGCTTTTTCTTTACGCCCCATGATTCAACTGGATCTCTTCACAGGAGATTGCATCAAACACTCTTTCATGGATTTCTCTACCCCTAACTGCAACTACTACCGGAAACGGACCATTATCTTAATACGGCTTCTGCATTGATAGAAAGCCAATTTTTGGAGCATAATCATAGGAGATGAGCTGTTTGGTGTCAACATAAGGCGGGGATGTTTTTGAGGCCATGGTCGGGCTGATTAAAGGAGAGGACTTTCGGGAAGCAAGATGGTGGTAAATTGGCGGTTGCACATCGGGACGTAAAAAGCCATACTGCGCGGCAAAACCTCTCCGAGCTGGAGGCCCTACGAGCCGGAAGCCCAACTATCAGGCACACTGCGACGACTGGTTTAGAGAGCGCCGGAAAGAAACGGCTGAACCCCGCGGTGTCCGAGATTATTGAGAACATACCTTGACTATTTCACCCCGTGGGATAGGGGTCCCCCAGGGAAATTCCACCGGAGTCGCAATTCAAAGTTCCGGTTCAGCTTGTCAAGTAACGTTGAAAGGGTTTATCCGGATAATGTGTCGGAGGTGTAATGTATTCAGTTAAAGAGGTAATGGAATCCATGAACCTGGTTGTTATCGGGGCTTCCCGGAATCCCCTGAAGCTGGGATCCTTGCTCTTAAAAGGGTTGGAAGATACGGGATTTCAGGGACGGATAGCGGGAGTAAATCCCCGGGGAGGGGAGGTCTACGGGGTTCGATTGTATTGCAGTCTTGAAGAAATCCCCTTTCCGGTGGATCTGGCGGTTATGCTTGTCCCCCCCAAAGTTGTACCGGCCGCCCTGGCCGAATGCGCACGTAAAGGCGTAAAGGGTGTTGTCATATCCTCCGAGGGATTTGCCGAGACAGGGGAACAGGGCCGGCAATACCAGGAAGAGGTGCGAGCCATTCTACGATCCACGGGAATCAGGTCTTTTGGGCCAAACACCTTGGGAATAGTGAACACTGAAACCGGGTTGGCCACATCCTATTTTGCCAATGATGATATGCTCAGGCCCGGAACCATTGGAGTTGCAGCGCAGTCGGGTATATTTGTGGGTGCGTTGCTGCGGTACATAAGTTCCTATAATGTCCTTCGCATGTCAAAGGTGCTGGGTCTGGGGAATAAGGTGGATGTGGACGAATCCGATGCCTTGTCCTACCTGATGGACGATGAGCAGACCCGGACGGTGGCCATGTATCTCGAGGATATACGGGATGGAAAACGGTTTGTTGAGGTCGCAAAAGAGGCAGTAAAACGAAAACCGGTCCTTCTGCTCAAAGGTGGTCGGACTTCAGCAGGGGCCCGGGCAACCGCTTCACACACGGCCAGCCTGGCAGTGAACGACAAGATTCTTGAAGGCGCCCTCCACCAGGCCGGGGTCTTGCGTATGAGGTCCATTGAAGAACTCATCGCAACCCTCATCGGTTTCCAATGTACCCCTTTGCCGCTGGGTAACCGCATTGCACTGGTGACTTACAGCGGCGCCCAGGCCATCATGAGTATCGATGCGGCCACAGAGGGTGGACTGAGGCTGGCCGATTTTGGAGAGGAGACCCGAAATCGTCTGGAAGGAGTAATTGCTACCCCTTCCAAAAGGGAGAATCCGGTGGATATCTTCCCCGACATGATAGCCCACGGTTTTGAGAAAACATCCAGCGAGATCCTTGGCGCCCTTCTGGAAGACGAGGGGGTCCATGGGGTCTTTTTTATATCTTTTGCCACACCGGAGGTCGAGCCTTACCGTCCCCTCGTGGAGGTGATCCGGGAGCGACCCACCAAACCGGTCTTCTTTTCCCTGATGGGAATCAGGGAAGAGGTGGAGATGTGTCGAGCCTTTCTGGAAGAGCGTGGAATTCCGTTCTGTCTCTTCCCTGAAACGGCTGTCCAGGTTTTCTGTCACATGTGGCGATACGCACAGACCGTCAATGGATCCCTCACGGAGAGATGGGGGCAGGATGATGCCGAGTGAAATGCAATGGAAGCAAAGAGCGCCATGAACAACCTGAAATCAGAGGTTCACAGCCTCAGCGGTGAGATGCTGGTTGAGATGTTCGATTTGTTACTGAAAGGCTTTGGCCCCCAAAACTGGTGGCCGGCTGACACAGAGCTGGAGATGATGGTGGGGGCCGTTCTGACCCAGAATACAAACTGGAAGAATGTGGAGAAGGCGATTCAAAACCTAAAAAGAAAAGGTATGCTTTCCGTTGATGCCCTCCACTCACTTCCAACGAACGAGGTGGCCCAGGAGATTCGACCGGCAGGGTATTTCAATATAAAGGCCAGACGGCTGAAGAACCTGATTCAATTTATCATGGAGCAATACGAGGGCACTATCTCCCTCTTTCTGGAAGAGGGAACTCAGAGCCTTCGGGAAGGTCTTCTCTCGATCAATGGGGTGGGGCCCGAAACTGCGGACAGTATCGTCCTATACGCCGCCCGCCGTCCCATCTTTGTTATTGACACTTACACCCATCGAATTCTGAGCCGTCATGGCATGATAGATGAAGAGGCGGGCTACTACGATCTGCAGGAACTATTTATGGACCATCTGCCTGACAACGCGGATCTCTTCGGTGAGTTTCACGCATTAATTGTGAGGGTGGGTAAGGACTGCTGTCGCAAAAAGCCCCTTTGCAACCAGTGTCCGCTTGAGAAATGGGGGCCCAACCCGCCTTGAAAAACAACGGGCAAACCCCGTCACCCGGTCCTGTGAAAAGCTGACTTCTTGGGAGTTAGGGCTCGCGCAAAAATAACTTCACATTTTCGCATCCCATCTTCAGGCCATCTTCGGCCGCGCCTCAATCGCAAAATCCTCGAAATAATACTAATATTCCTGTGGTTTTCCTCAATCGGCGCAACCAAATCTGACCCGAATCTGGGCGCCAATCCTGCGAATCTATTCTTGCGCGAGCCCTTAGGGACCGGTAAATCTAGCCAAACATATTTGAAATTTGCTTCAACTTTGAATCAACGTTGATCATTGCTTCGACGCCTCGGGTAAGGCGAGTGTTCAGGGGTTCAGTGTTCAGAGTTCAGGAAGGATGATCCCCCCTGTGGTGTCCACCGGC
>JADHXI010000090.1 GCA_016783065.1 Desulfobacteraceae bacterium
CCTTCACCTCGCCAGACTCGCATATCTCCTACTTTGTAGATACACTACCGGGCGGTTGACTAAACCTTACCCGGGAGGGCTTAGGCTTTCGCCTTCCCTCTCAACTACGAACCAGAGCCAGGTTCGAACCGTGCATTATTGTAGCATCGCAAGCCCTCTGAAAATAGTCAACATTTCATTTTGCAGCCTTCTGTTTGTTGATCCTTTGAAATTCAAGGAGCATATAGGCATTATTGCATGAGCCAGATTTGATATCCAAGAAAAATGTGGCCAGTTTGAGAGAGGTAAAACAGGGGCATCCCGATGATCCCACGGCGACTCAAAAATCTGTGATAACATCAACTCGGGCGCATCTAGCGAACTTGTGATAACTTATTCCTTATCTCAGGCTTCGGGAATGTTGAGTTATCTTGACAGAAACCAAACATATCATCAGGTTCAAAAACCTGTGATATCCTCAATTCGGGCAGATTGAGTGAACCTGAGATAACTTATTCCATATGTCAATGTGTGGTGTTGTCAGATTGGCTCTTAATCTCTATTTTAAATCTGTTTGACTGGATCTTGGTTACTGCAGATTATTCTACTTCTTTACTGTATTTTCGGTACAATCCTCGAAATTGATGGTAGGACAATCCCAGGATTTGAGCCGCCTTTTTTTGGTTATGCCTCGCCTGTTTCAATGCCCTGGTTAAGAGACGGATTTTGAGCTCTGTCACGGCCTGATTTAAGGGTTTATCCATGAATTCCTCAATCGGAGCCTTTTCGGGCTCAATGGTTTCCCTCTGCTTCGGCTTGTGACCCTCAGTCACGGGAGGACGGAACGGGTCAAACACGATCTCCGTGATCAAGGATGAATCCGCCCGATACACCGCACGTTCCACCAGATTTTTGAGTTCGCGGACATTCCCGGGCCAGGAATATCGTGCGAGTGCCGTACTGGCCTCCCTGCTGAACCGGGGTATTTCTTCCCGGCCCAACTCAAAGGCCATCCGGGCAGCAAAATGTTCCGCCAACAAAATGATATCTTCCTTTCGTTCCCTCAGGGCCGGCAAGAACAGCACTTCAAAGGATAGCCTGTCCAGCAAATCTCGTTTGAACCGTCCCTCTTCCGCCAGACCAACCAGATCAGCATTGGTGGCTGCTATTATGCGTACATCCACTTCAATGCCCTCCGAACTCCCAACGCGCTCAAAGGCCCCGTATTCCACCACGCGCAATATTTTTTCCTGGACTTCAAGGGGGATGCTGCCTATCTCATCGAGGAAGAGGGTCCCCTCGTCGGCGGCCTCAAATCTCCCGCTTCGCCTCTCTAGAGCGCCCGTGAAAGCGCCCTTCTCATAACCAAAAAGCTCTGACTCTATAAGGGAAGAACTCAAAGCCGAACAATTGATGGCCACAAAAGATCCCTGCCAGCGTTCGGAAAGAAAATGCAAACGGGACGCAGCCAGTTCTTTCCCGGTACCCCGCTCACCCACCAAGAGAACGGGTCGATTTATGGGGGCGACACGGGAAAGCCGTTCCTGAAAATCCAGGAACGCCTCAGACTGTCCCAGGGCCTCATCCCTTCCGGCAAGGGGTCCCGATCTGACAGTATGTCTTGTATCATTCGTTTCTTTTTTCATGGTCAAAAATTAACCAAATTGGCTATATTCACCATTATTTGGTGATTTATATCATATCAATCGATGGTATGTCAACCCTCTAACCCCTCGATACCTAAGGGATATCGCAAAAAACGGTCTAGTTGGCATGATTTCTGCTTCCCCATCGTATCAAACAAAAAAATGGAGGTCGCATTATGGGAATATTTACTCGATTTCGTGACATTATCAATTCAAATATCAACGCGATGCTGGACAAGGCCGAGGATCCTGAAAAACTGATAAAACTCATGATCCATGAAATGGAGGACACCCTGGTTGAAATCAAGGCTTCTTGCGCGGGTGTCATGGCCAACCGAAAAAAGGCTGAGCACCGGTTGGACCAGATCCAATCCAAGGTGAAATACTGGGGGAACAATGCGGAACTTGCAGTCAACAAAGACAGGGATGATCTTGCCCGTGAAGCCCTCATTGAAAAGCGCAGACTGACAGAGATGGAAACTCCCCTTGAAAAACAAATCATGGAACATAACAGTTTGATTGAGCAGTATCAGGAGGACATCCGGCAACTCGAGGACAGGCTCAGAATGGCCCGGGAAAAACGACGGGGGCTGGTACAACGGCACCTTCGGGCAAAAGGAAAAAAACGGACCCAGGAAGAAATCCGTCGCATGGATAGTGCCGAAACCATATTCAAATTCGAGCAACTGGAAAACCGCATCGAACGGATGGAGGCCGAAGCGGATCTGGTTAATTTCGGAAAGAGTCCGGCCCTTGAAGGGGAATTTGAGAACCTTTTGGTTGATGATGAGATCGAAAAAGAGCTTCAAGATCTGAAATCCTCTTTACAGAAGGAAACTACCACGCCCGCGTGAGCCTTGAAGGGTTTCTTGTTCTGCATGACCGCCTGAATACCTCTTGAGAAAATACATGGGATCAGATAGAGTAGATCGGTGTACATCAATTCATTGGGGCAAACAGGTGTAATTTAGGCCGTTTTTTTGACATCAAATGGAGTTGAATCAGCTATGCATGGAGCATTGATGTTAGCCACCATCTTCGGAGGCACCATCCTGGTACTGGCAATCATCGGGAGCACGATTCTGATGGGGATCAAGATCCTGAAGGGAGGAGCATCCCGCAGTGACCAGAAAATGCAATCCGATGAAGCCAAAGTAATTCAAGGAATATACCAAGGCCTCTCACGAATGGAAAAACGGGTGGGAGCACTTGAAACCTTGATTTTCGACCATGAGAAAAAGGAAAAGGAATCATGAGAAAATTTAAAAATATATTTTACGGTGGGCTGTACCGTTCCAGAAACGGTGTCATATTGGGTGTCTGCAGAGGCATTGCCGAGTATTTTGATTTTTCTGTTTTTTGGGGCAGAGTCATTGCCTTGGCATTACTCTTCATCAGCGGTTTCTGGCCCACCATGGCCCTTTATTTTATTGCAGGCCTGTTGATGAAACCTGAACCTGTCTTGCCCATCAGCGGGGAGGAGGAACAGGAGTTTTATGACGGTTACATTCATTCTCGGAAAGGGGCGGTGGACCAGCTCAAACGGAGATATGAGACCCTGGAACGGCGTATTCAACATATGGAGCACTCGGTGACCAGGCGAGAATTTGATTGGGAGGACAGGCTGAACAGTTAGGGCTTTCTTTTTCTAACGGCAGGGAGGATCAAGACAGGAAGATATTATCCCTCACGAAATCTTATGCTTCGGGACTCCGTCTGCTTATATGATTTGTTTTCATAAACCGTTCCAATATCTCGTATGACTGAGCCCCCACGACGGTCCTCCCGTTCATCATAAAGGTTGGGACAGCCGTTACCCCCTTATCACGGGACCGGGCCCAGTCTGAATCAACAGATTTCCTCAAGGCCCTTGTCTCCAGCACCTCCCGGGCCTCTTCGCCGGGAAGGCCTACAGATATGGCCATCTCCACCAGGTTAGGCAGTTTCGCGATATTTATGCCATCC
Source organism: Desulfobacteraceae bacterium (assembly GCA_016783065.1). Classification (GTDB taxonomy): domain Bacteria; phylum Desulfobacterota; class DSM-4660; order Desulfatiglandales; family Desulfatiglandaceae; genus JABMQV01. Next base: position 3,591 of record JADHXI010000090.1, read on the forward strand.
ACAAAATAGGCATGAAAGGCCGCCATGTGAAACACATCTCCTTTGCCCTTCACCTCCGCCCATTTCCCAAGTTCCTGGGCCAACCGGCTATTGTACGTCATGCTTCTCTGACCCAAGGGTAATCCCTCAGCATCCGCCACCCGCCTGAGTCTGGCCATGATCTCGGGGATGCTTACCATACGTCCTTCAAAGAGTTTTTCAAGGGACAGCCCTTCTTCCGGTGTATTCGGGTGAAGGGGGAATGCAGTCCATTGAATTTCAATCTCATAGTTTTTCCGCAAGCGATCAACACGACCTGTGATGAAGTAGCACCAGGGTCAGACATAGTCGGAAAAAATCTCCAGTATCGCAGGTTCGGCCATATGCCTCCTCAGTGACCTTTGTTTGCATCAAGTGAATAGGGACTCCACCTTCTCAGGAGAGAAAGAGCGGAGAGACGCCACTATCTGCTTCTTTTGACAGTGAGCGTAAGGAATTTTTGCCGGTCTGTCAACGGGAATGATGATTTGGTCCTGGATTCGCCCTTGACACGGACCCGTTATGTCCTTATATTGCGCCGTTAACCGGCGAACTTGCCCACATTTTACCCACGTAACTTCATTATTTCGTTTGATAAATCCAGGCCCCCGTCAGGTGATATAAAAGGCAGGGCTTTTTTCTCCTAAAGGAAATACCCTATGTCATGGCGCATCTTCATGCGGAGTTTGTTGTTTTGTATATTGTTAGTGTCTCTTACGCCCGCCTGGGCCTCACAGAGCGTGGTGGTTGCTGATTTCTCTGCGGGTGTTAACAAGGACGGCGTCCCTCAGGGATGGCAGCTCAAGGAAAAGGCGGGGAATGCGGATTTCGCCGTTGTCAGGGACGGTCTTATTACCGCGCTTCGCCTGAGGAGCCAAGACACCTCATTTGCGCTTCAGAGGGCGGTGGATGTAAATCCGCAGTCGTATCCATTGATTTCCTGGAAATGGAAAGTGACCAAACTGCCCGAGGGGGGGGATTGTAGGAATTCCAAGACCGATGACCAGGCAGCCCAGCTTTTCCTCGCATTTTCCAACGCAAACGTCATCTCCTATATCTGGGACACAACCGCGCCACATGGCCTGGTCGAGGATACCTGGTCATTTCCCTTTGTGACCGTCAAGGCGATTGTCCTCCGTTCCGGACATTCAGAAACCGGCAAGTGGGTAACGGAGACCCGAAATGCCTACGAAGATTACAGGGAGCTTTTTGGCCATGAACCTCCCGGGGTCGCCGGCATCAGGATCCAGATAAACTCTCAACATACTGAAACTTCGGGAGAAAGCTTTTTTGCGGATGTAATATTCAAACGGCAATGATTAAGGATTCATCACTTCCTGCCCCGCTTTTTCTTTTCTTTTCTTTTTGAGCCACGAACGGCCGCATCAAAGGCCCTTTCTGCCCACCGGCAAAGGATCCCGGAACTCTCCATTGCATCGTGCGGCGCCTGATAGTAAGACATGGAAAGCTCTTTTCCTTTTCTTGTGTAAGTAAAGGGGGGAAGTCCCCTTGCCTCGAAATCGGGTCGGTTCCTTTCATCAGCTTTCAGGTAGAACGTCTCATCTGACACCAACCCGAACATCAACCCATGACGGTAAATTCCAAACCCGCCAAACATGGCCTTTGCTTCCACCGAACCCAGGGGGTCAAGCAGTTCCAGGAGGTAGCCCACAAATTGGTTTTCCATTGTCATTCGAAACACCTCCAAAAATTCCCCTGATACGCCTCAGGTCTCTTCTGAATATTACTCGTCCTGACACTAACCACAACCGCACAGGGACCAGGAACAACGCCGTCCTCACAACCCATCCTTGTTGAAAAAGATTTCACGGTCCTTTATGTGGGCCTGAATAAAGGAATCAAGATCTCTCCCCAGGTCTCTTGTGTCAATCCCCTGCTTTTGCAGTTGGCTCAGACTGTCCATGACCGCATCAAACTTTTCTTTCCCCCAAGTCCTCATGAGACTGCTTCGAAGTTTTTCATCTTCTCCCACTTTCTGATTTTTCGGCTGCATAACACCACCTCCCAGAGGAAGATTTATCATGAAAGTATGTTGTCCAACTACGTTTAATTATAGGCCCTTAAGATGGTTCCCCGCAACTTCTCAATAAGTCTGGGAGAAATAATCGGGTTTCTGGAGTGGGGTTCGGGTGTTTCTTGAAGGCGCTCTCTCAAAGTGAATTTACTTCTCACGTTGGCAGTGGTTGATATTTGGGGTTTTCTCCTGATAAGCCATATTAGCTTCTCCATGCTTTTGGCAAAACCCCAAATATCAGCCACGCTGCGACGATAGGTTTAGAGAGCGCCTGAAAGAAATGGCCAAACCCCACGGTACCCGAGTTTATTGAGAACTTACGGTTCCCGGTTTCATTTCACTTGGTCAAAGGCCTTGGCAAACGCCGCCAAGAAATCTTGTATCTCGGTCCCTGCAATTTCCACATCGGGCCGTTCAAAGATCCGCCTGATCTCATCTCTGACAGCTTTCGTGTTACACGCCTTTCCCCTCACGGCATCTTCCATATCTCTTAGCACCCGATACGGGGTTGGATGGAAATCCCCGGTGATGATGAGGTCATGGATCCTATGCTTTACAACGAGCAATGTCACACGAATCAACCCGGCAGGCGCTTTATGCCTGCCCTCGACCTTGAGGGCACCGGAAGGAGCTTGCTTGAATCGCACACGCTCCGAATTGGCATAGAACCACTCTTCCGATGTGTTTTTCTTGTGGGATTCAACAGCATATCTCTTCTCCAGCTCGCTCAACTCCCCGGGCACCAGTTCCACTGTGTTTCCGAAAATCTTCTCAACTGTCTTCCTGGTCAGTGCCAAGAGATCTGAAGAAGAGATTTTTCTCCCCGCCTCCTTCTCCAGACACGTAAACCGGGCCCCTGGGTCTTTGATTTTTTTGTCTTGAGTCTTTTCGGGTGGCGCGATGATGGCCCTTTTCAGGATATCCGTGTCAGTGGGGACGACATTGACCAACAGACGCATGGTCAAGATCTCTTTCTCAAGCCTTGCTGAGGTTGGAATCAGCTTTCTTCCTTCCACCTCCACATCATTAAGGGGTCGGTACATTGCCTCAATGCCAAACAGTTCACGAACCGTTTCTGCGAGTCCGTTGAGTGTTATTCCAAATGCCTCCTTTATTGTTTTTAGTGGGACCCACGGCAACCTGGTATCCACATTCAAGACAATCAAAGCGCCGCCATCCGGACCCCAGACGGCCCCACCGGCGTTCTGCCGTCTTCTGACAACGATGTTTTCTTTCCTGCAGTACTCAAGATCAAGGGATTTCTCCGGATCATCGAGGAAGCCTGTGGTAAAACCGCCGCCGCGAAAGATGTTTAGCGCAACGGTACTTGCCATCTGCCTCTCTTCTAAGGCACGTTCAATGGCAGGTGAGATGCTTGTTGAAAAATCCGCGTAATTATGTTCGGTTTTTATGAACCTGAGCCTTTCCATCCTATCCTATCGCCCTTCAATTTTCTCAAATTTTCAAAAACCCGCCGACATACATTCGAGACCTTTGAAAAATGTTCAATTTTGGTCAAGATCAAGGAAGGCGAAAATTTCAACCACAGGAATATATCGAATATTTCGAGGATTGAAATTCGAGCTTGACGCCGAGATTGGCCAAAAGGGGGCGTTTTTCAAAGGTCTCCATTCATCAACCACCAGGGCCTCTTCACTTGTTTTGTTTACCGTTCGTACATCGCTAATCGCCGTGAGCATCTCTCCCTCTTGGGTGTAACTTACGGCCGCTGGTAAAGCATAGCCATCCACACCGTATCAAACGAGGAGTTTATCGTATTTGGAGTAACGGAGTAATGGAGTATTGGAATGGATGAATCGTTGCAATTATCGGCAAATATGCAACGTATTTGGATCTCGGGGTATCAGGGGTCGAAGAATACAAATTAGATCTTTTCCCGCTTTTGGACCCAACACTCCAATACTCCAGTACTCCAACACTCCTGATTTACACCCCTCCCTCTTGGTTGTCAGGGACGCGCGCATTCATAGATCTTTTGGGCCAGAAACTCCGGGGAAACCTTGGGAATGTGAAACCCTTTTCGAGCCAGTATGGCAGCAATTTTGGACTCAAAGATCTTCTTGTCAACGGGTTCGCCTCTCAGGGCGTTTTCAATTTCGTGGATGGGGGATGCGGGTCTTAGCGGTGAGGCATGAATGGTGCCGGAAATAAGCATATCTCTTATTCGGTCATCCTTTGTCAAAAGGATGATCCTCATAAAGGGACCTTCCGGTACCTTGAATTGGATCGTTTTTCGCTTCACATCCGGGGGTATATCACCGAACCGATTTTCGGCGCGCTCCATAAAAAAATCATCGCTCGTATATTCCTTCTCCATTTCGTCGTAATAAGTCTTCTCTTTGTCCGTCAATTCTCCGGTGGACAATTTCACCTGGAAGACCTTCTCGATCTGATCCACATAGATATTCCTTATTTCATCGAGATCAATAACTCTCCCCACCACCTTCTCGAGATAGGTTATCCTCTCTTGCGTACTTTTCGCCTGTTTGTCGACAAACTTCTCGGGAGGCGCGGGTATGACCTCAGCAATGAGATCCACATCAGGTTCCTTTACCTGAATCCCCGAACCCATCTGGATTGCCTTTTCTTCATAAAAACAGGAAGAGGGACCGATTTTTCTCCATGCCCCGTCATGGCACTTGACCTCCACATCATTCAGTGGTCTGAACCGGCACTCAATTCCAAAATAATCCGAAATCCCTTCTGCAACCCCTGTGAGTGTCTTTTCAAACATCTTCGGCACATCCGGGGGAACCTTTGGATTGGTTCTCTTGAGATGCAGGAAGGTAAAAATGTACCCCGTATCCCCAAAGATCGGTCCCCCGCTGGCGATGACACGATAAACCGGGATTCCTTTCTTTTTGCAAATGGCCAGATTGATATCTTTATATGGGTCGTTAAAGAAGTTGAGGATCAGGCTGGGTACCGGGAACCTGCAAAAGCTGACGGTCTCCGGCACCACGCCCTCACTCACAGCCCGCATCAGGACCGGTCTATAGATCGCGGTCTCCGCATAGCTCACCCAGTCAACCTCCAAGAATCTCCATTCTTCCATAATGTCACCCGATTCCTTTCCCGAACCACCTCTCCCGCCGCGGTTGGTCTTCAAAAGGCCGCTTGATAAAGACGCTCTTTTTTGGCAAACGAGTATAGGTTAAATGCCCTTACGGATCAAGATTAAATGTGCTCTATGATAGTGTGTTGGGAGATGATTCAACGTGCCGGGAAAAACTTGGTTCCTGTTTTGAGTTAGGCTGAAAAACATTCAGGCTGCCTGCCCGTGATGAACTCGAGATTGACAGGAAGGTCCGTTGTGAACAGGTTGGATGAGTTGAAGGCCTATTTTCATCTGACAGTACCCACTCTTTGGAAATAGAGGCGGGTCTTGGGGTTGACAGTAAACAACTAAAATTACTTGACATTTGTCTCCCGGTGCTTTATGGACTTTATGCATAACAGATCTATAAGGAGGGGTGATGAACAAATCAGATTTAATGGTGGCGTTAAGCAAGGATACAGAACTCAGCCACACTAAGGCTGAGGCGGTCGTGAATGTGTTTTTTGGTGAGATGACGGATGCCCTTGTGAGGGGAGAGCGTGTTGAAATTCGGGGCTTTGGCAGCTTTAAGGTGAATCGGTACGACGGATACAAAGGCAGGAACCCAAAGACAGGAAAACTAATCAACGTGAAACCCAAAAAGTTGCCGTTTTTCAAATGTGGTAAGGAATTGAAAGATAGGGTGGATATCCATAGGTAGTGCCTGAACGAAAACCCTGTTCAGGCACGATTTTAGATTTTAGATTTTAGATTTTGGATTAATAAAATAATTTAAACTCACTAAAACCTCATAATTAATGTTGGGTTCGTTTTCATTTCGAAGTTTTCGTTCAGAGACTAGGTAAAGAATTCCCGCTTAGAGGACGGGGTTTTTGGGTCCAAATAAAACAAGAAGGAGGAACTCCGGTGAAGAAACTGAAAGACGAATTGTTGGCGGTTGGAAGGAATCTCACAAAGCTGGCCCAAGAGGTAGACAAAATAACCAAACGTGTTGAAAAAATCGAAAAAACGCACAAACCGAGGAAAACCAAGGCAATGGGATTAAGCCGGGTCCCTGAAATTGATCCAGCTATATTGGCCCGTGCCATCAGGGGAAAGATATACCCAAATGATATTGTCTTAGGCCATATCATTGCGAATCCGGGTGGCATTGATATGAACACTTTGGAAAAGAAAACAGGATTCGAATATAATACCATCAGGCAAATTATTCAGAGGCTGAGAGTCCAAGGCAAAATCAAAGGTAAGCTGAAAGAGGGTCTTAGAGGGCCGAGGTATGCGGCTGGCATGAGTCGCACGCTTTATTTTGAGGCCTGATGTCGTGTTGAATCCACGGTCCCCATGTCTTATTGCCACTCAAGTCCTGCACCGGCTGAGCTTTCGAAAAAAATCCACCCCAATCAATCACCCATGACGGGAACAGCCCCTCCGGCAACAATTGGACCATACGGCTGTGAGTGGGCATCGCTGAGACATTCCATCTCCTGAGGATGATGCGATGGCTAAACATCTAAAGAACAGTCAAAAAAACGCCATAACCCCCCGAAGCCGGTCACCTCGCATCGGCGCCCGGATGTTTTATCCGCTCTTTTTCATCCTGACGGTGGTTTTGGCTCTTTCCGGCATGCCACGAGAAGTCAAAGCAATATCGACCTTTGACGACGCGGCCATGAAAAAGGTCCTTCAGCCCTGGAAAGGGGATCTGAACGGCATGATAGAGCGACGGTTCATCAGGGTCCTTGTCACTTACAACAAGACCGATTTCTTCCTGGATGGCGCCGTCAAACGCGGCTTTACCCACGAGATCTTCCATCAATTTGAGAAGTTCCTCTACAAAAAACTCAGGAAAAAGGGCGCTACCAAAAAACATCTCCGGATCCACATCGTATACCTGCCGGTGTCACGGGACCGGTTGCTTCCCTACCTGAACAAGGGCCTTGGGGACATTGCCGCCGGCAACCTGACCATCACCCCAAAGCGCCTCAAAAAAGTGGGCTTTGCAACACCTTACTACACCATGGCCCGGGAGTTAGTGGTGACCGGCCCGAGCGCCCCGCCCATCAACAGTGTGAAGGACCTGTCCGGAAAAACGGTGTACGTGCGCAGGTCCTCCAGCTACTTCGAGAGCCTGATTGCGCTCAATAAGAAATTCGCCAGCAGTGGCAAGGCCCCGGTGAAAATCGAGCCGGCCAACGAGAATCTGGAGACCGAAGACATCCTGGAGATGGCCAACGCGGACCTGATCCGAATAACGGTGGCAGATAACTACCTGGCCAATTTTTGGTCCCGGATCTTCAAGAACATCAACGTGCACCAGGACGTGGCCCTCAAGAGCGGCCAGAAAATCGCCTGGGCCATCCGGAAAAAAAGCCCCCAGTTAAAGAAGGCCCTGGACCAGTTCGCAAAGAAGATCAAGGTCGGGACGCTCTTGGGTAACATGCTGGCAGAACGCTATTACGAAAACACCAAATGGGCCAGGAACGCCTTGAGCCCTGAAGACATCAAGCGCTTCAACCAGACCATTGACCTATTCCGAAAATACGCCGGGAAGTACGGATTTGACTATCTGATGGTTACCGCCCTTGGCTACCAGGAGTCTCGGCTGGACCATGGCAAGCGCAGCAACCGCGGGGCAATCGGGGTGATGCAGATATTGCCCAAAACAGCCGCCGGAGATCCCATCAACATCGTCAACATCCATAAGCTGGACAACAACATCCACGCTGGAGTCAAGTACCTCCATTTCATATACAACAACTACTACAAAAATGCACCCATGGACCAGTTGAACAAGGTTCTGTTCACCTTTGCTTCTTACAACGCGGGACCGGCCCGGGTGACGGCGTTACGCCGGCGAGCGAAAAAGATGGGCCTGGACCCCAATCGGTGGTTCCGCAATGTGGAAGTGGCCGCCGCCAGGGTCATTGGCCGGGAGACGGTGCAGTACGTGAGCAACATCTTGAAGTACTACATCGCCTACAAACAGATGGAGGCTGAAATGGACAAACGGGAGCAGCTCAAGAAAAAGAAGCTGAAGAAGTGACTCCCCTATTTTCCCCGGCTGAACTCATGAACGCAGTTCCATCTCCTCTGAGTTCGCGCCTTTCGGATATTGCATCCAATCAAAGGCCTTCCGAGGTTTCCATTTCCTGCCGTAAAGGATATTGTCCATGTGTGGAAACAAGTGCCTGGCCAGTTCAGAATGGCGAAGGATCTGTTTGACCAGTTTATGAATGCTGCGGTAAGGCCTGGAAAATGGACACACGGCCATGCAGACACAACAGTCCGTTCCGATCTTTCCCCAATAGTCAAAACAGGTTTCCTCACGAAGCTTCCATCGTTCCAACCCTCGCTCCACGGTCTTTTGCCGCTCCTCGGGGATGGATCTGGACGGGCAGGACTGGGCACACTTGAGACACGCCTCACAGAATCGCTCGGCACCCAGATCCACGGGCTTGTCCGGAATGAGGGGCATGTCTGTTTGAACAGCGAACAAACGCACTCGGGGTCCATATTTCTGGGCAATGAGATAGCCATGGCGACCCAGCTCTCCAAGACCCGCGTCTATGGCCAGGGGTACCAGGACCAGATCATAGTGCCGGTTATGTTCTGCCACCGCCTTGTAGCCCATTGTGCCAAACCATTGGGCCAGGATGGTGGTGATATAGGCGCCCCGGGCATAGTTGTACCCGCTCTCCACCACGGACGGAGTGTGAGGTGCCGTGCACACCATCCCGTGGTCCATGGCTGTGGCGATCACAACCGCATAGGGAAGCGGTTTAGGCACCTTACGGCCCCACTCCTCCCATTCTCCATAGTGGATCTCCCCCTTGTGACTGTAGGCCCACCTGGGATCGATGCGGCAGATGCCGACCAGATCCGCACCCAGATGTCTTGCCCATCCCTTGACGATCCTGGTGGCTTTTGCGGGGTCCATATCGGCGGGCGGGGGGACTTTACTTTTGGCCTTATAGGTGCTTTGAGCTCCAGCCGATTCCGGAAAAACCCTGGCTTTCTGGCCCAGCATATTGGGCAATTCAAAGGATGAGGCCAGCATGGATACATTTGGCCGATAAGAGCCGTCAATAGATCCTGGTTTGCCTAAAGGCCCCCCTTTTACCCGGCGCCCGTCGTCAGCTTTCTTACGCTCGGGGTGCTCGGCGTAATACAGTTCATACAGCTTTGTTCCGGGCACAAGACAGCGGTTCCGCGCGAATAGGATATCCCGCTCATCCATCGAGCGAAAATTTGAACCGTCCCCGGACAGGTAACCCGGAGCCCCTTTGACTGATCGGGAGTCTTTCTTGTACGGGATGAGAAACAGGGCCGACCCTGCCAGCCCGATTCCGAAAGCCCAGGCCACAGGAATTCGAATGGCTGGCCAAAGGAGGATCATCGTCCCCAAAACCAGATGAAAGACAACGCCTGCCGCACCTATTTTCGGCACTCTGGGCCCCTGTTCCCGCAAAGACTCGTAGGTAAACAGGGCAGCCAGAACAAGGATTCCCCCGTTGATGATCGACAGCATCCAGACGAGCATTTTCTTGACCCCCAGACGGGTGTAACTCACGGCCGTTGGTAAAGGATAGCCATCCACACCGTATCAAACGAGGAGTTTATCGTATTTGGAGTAACGGAGTATTGGAGTATTGGAGTGGATGAATCGTTGCAATTATGTGCAAATATGCAACGTATTTGGATCTCGGGGTAACAAGGATCGAAGAATACAAATTAGATCTTTTTCCGCTTTTGGACCCAACACTCCAATACTCCAGTACTCCAACACTCCTGATTTACACCCCCCCAGACTTCAATCCTTTGTGAACGGTGAACGGCGACATTCAATGTTGACTCGTTTAAGGTTAAAGCGGGTCCAGATCGTGCCCGCGGCTGCAATCAGGTCCGCATCATTCCCCGCCCTTTTCACCGCCAGGCTGATGGCGGAACCCTCCACATTCAGTCGACGGGCCACCTCGCTTCCGGCGATCGAAAATTCCCGAGTGGCAATATAGCCAATCAGAGTGGTGATGGGCCTCTCAATCAGACGCCTGAAAACGCGCTATATCCACCATCAATTGGAATTACTGCGCCGGTAACAAAACTCGCCATATCAGAGACCAGCCACAATGCCGCGCCGACCACCTCATGTGGGTTTCCGTAACACCCCATAGGGACATTCTTGAGGATCTGTTGCCCCCGTTCTGTTATTTCACCTGTCTTTTCATCGATCAAAAGGAATCTATTCTGTTCGGTTAGCATAAACCCGGGGGCAATGGCATTGACCCGGATATTTGGGGAGTACTCCTGTGCCATGTGTACAGCCAGCCAGCGGGTAAAACTATTGGTTGCGGCTTTTCCATCTGAATAGGAGATCGCCCGGGTGAGTGGCAGAATTCCGGCAATCGACGAAATATTGATAATGACGCCGGATTTCTTTCCCGCAAAGATACGGCCCACGACCTGGGAAGGAATAACCGCGCTCAGATAGTTTAGCGAAAGAACGGCCTTCATGTTGTCAGGCTCCAGATCAAAAAACCGCAGATCATCCGATGTCGTGGTTTCCTTACGGCTCCCACCGGCGCCGTTGACAAGGATGTCAACCGTCCCATACTCGGTAAGTGTCTTTTCCAAGGCAGCCGTTACACTCTCCTTTTGGGTGGCATTACATTCTACGGCAAACGCTTTTCCGCCTGAAGACGCGATCTCTTTACATTTTTTTTCAGCAGCATCGAGCGACACATCCCATATTGCAACCAAGATACCTTCTCGAGCAAACGCCTTGGCAATCTCACCGCAGATGGCACCGCCGGCGCCCGTTATCACTGCCACCTTATCATATAGATGATAATTCATGATTCCCTCAATTCACACACTTCACCATCCGGTCCGTAGAAATAAAATATCCAACCGCCGGGCTTGAATTTAATGGGGTTGCTCAAGAATCTAACCCCATGTCCCTTCAGCCCGCCTGTTTGTGGTCAGAGCAGGACGCTGGTAAAAAACTAAGAAACTCAATAAACCGAGAGGTCAAATCTACTGTTGACTGTTATACAATGTCTTTTCTATGTTCTTTACGCGGGCCTTCAGCTTACGGTCCGCCAATATGTCTCTTTTCATTTTTTCAATGGCGCTGCTCACAGAGCTGTACTTGGATATGCCAAACTGCCTTCCGATCTCATCCAGTTTCTCTCCTCCCCCCTCCTTGATGACATAAGCGAACTTTCGTCTATACCGTAGGATTTACATATTGCCTTCTTTATCTTTTCCGCCTCTGGTGCCAATCTCGTCGATTCCGGGATTTCACCATGGCGTTTCTTATGAAACAGGTTCCCCTCTTCGTCCCCTGTTCATCACGTGGTGCCATACGTCCGGGTATTCTATCATTAATGGCCTACTCATAAGATCCAGTTATCATATCACAGAATAACAGCCAACAGCAGACCTGACCCCTTTACAACCACTTGACCTCGCCCGACACCGATTCACACAAGTTATTTACATATTGATGGACGTCCCTCCCACCTTAAATTTATAATTTTATGGACATCCTTTATCCCAAAGTGCCGCCGTCTCGCCGGGATCAGAGGTTCAACAGGGCGTCGATGCGCGCCTTGTCGAACCCGATCACCACCTCGCCGTCCACCACCAGGGCGGGCACCGAGCGAACGCCCAGGCTGAACAGCTCGTCCCGGGCCTCTTCGTCTATCATCAGATCTTTTCTCAAAAATGACACCCCTTTGCCGGTCAGATACTCTGCCAGTGCCGAACAAGGGCCTCAGAAGGGTTGCGAATACACCGTGATTTTATGGTCTTCCATATGGGATCCTTATTTTCGTTGTTGATGGGTCGCTGAACCTGTCCTCGACTGATGCAGCCATGGTTATTAGGGCACTAAGGCGCCCATGCGACGGCATTTCAGGCCACAGCGGACGATGGCTAATGTATTTGCCTGGCCTTCTGTTCCCGTGATTTTTGCAGCAGATCCTGTCGCCTGGCTTCCGCATCTTCGGAAATGAAAGGCTGTTCGTCGGTCATGAATTTTTCCATCCACTCCCGGCTATCGGACCACGTGTAAGGGAGATCGACGATGATCCCCGGCCTCTCGGCATCTTCCAGCAGCGTCAGCCCCGCGCGCAGAACGTTGCGCTGGTTTTCCGGGTCGTGGGGCTGGCCCGCCGGGTTACCCAGGGGATAATTGAGAAAGACCTGCCTCGGGTTGCCCGCGCTGACAGCAATATCCCGCGCATTGGTATAGGTAACCGTGGAGATGCCTCCTGCCTCCAATACGCGGGCAACCAGACTCACGGTCTGGTGACAGATGGGTCAGACAGGCGTCAGCAAGGCCACATCCACGTTGTCTTCCCTGCACTGGCGGAGTATTTCCGGCCCGTCCACTTCGGTGGTCTTGCGGTGGCTGTAATTGGGTAAGGTCCGATAGTAGCTTTTGCTCAGGCCTCCGAATACCCCTTCCTTGAGAAACTCCTGCATCCGCGTGATGGGAAAATAGGCGTTGTCGGGATAGAAATACGGCGCGCGCAATGTCCTGATAGTAATTCAAAGTAGCTTATTCTTTACCCTGTTAGCCAAGCTACCTCTGTCAGCAACAGGTTGGGTTTTGATCATCGGGATTCCCGTAAACCCGAATCTTAAT
>JADHXI010000001.1 GCA_016783065.1 Desulfobacteraceae bacterium
CAGGAAAAGCATCCATCCACCATGACGCAGGAATGCCCCCCTGTATTTTTCAAATCGGTCCTTCCGGACAAATCGCATGACAAAATCGAGCAGGGAAGGGCGGGAAAAGGCTTTTAGGGCAATGGCCCAGTGTAAAGGATGGGGCATCATATGATCGCGGTGGCCTTGGATGATGCTGCTGTTCCTGGGCAGTGCGGAGTTATTGGGCTTTCACCAGCAATATCTGTCCGGGGAAGATAGTACTCCTGGGCGTTAGATTGTTTAATCTGAGGAATTCGGAGAGGTTCATCTGGTGTTTTTTTGCGATAAGGTATGGTGAATCTCCTTTTAAGATTGTATATGCCCTCGTCTTCATCTTTTTTGTGGGCCTGTGGGACGCGGGAATCTTGAGGGTCTTTCCTGCGCTCAGGCTGGTACCTTTCAATTTATTTAAGGATTGGATGGACTCGGCGGTGGTCCCGAAATGCTTTGCGATTTTCCACAGAGAGTCCCCCTTACCGACAACGTAATCTTGAGGTTTCCCCGAAGTCTTCATGGCGGCGACTTTCTGGGGAGGCTTTGGACGTGACACATACCTTCTCCCGGTGGGGATCTTTAGCTTCCACCCCGCCTTGATGAAACGGCTGCTCCTAAGACCGTTCAAATTCACAATAGCCCTGACACTGGTCCTGTATCTTCGGGCGATGACTGAGAGTGATTCCCCTTTCCTAACCCTGTGGGTCACATAGGAGGGAATTGGAGGCCGCCAAAGGGGTATATGATCCAACTTTGCCACAAGCATTGCCCCTTTGCCCTTGGGCACCTGAAAGGCATAGGGTCTGTTGGGGGTGGAATTTCTTCTTAGGGCGGGGTTCAGCTCTTTAAGGAGCCCATAGGATACATCGAGTTCCTTGGCGATGGTCTTTACATGGACTTCCTTGTCCGTGGTCACCACATCCGTTTGAATTGCATCATCCACAGGAGGCAGTGTGAAGCCGTAAGCTTCAGGGTTTTCCAGAATATGGAGTACTGCCAGAAATTTTGGTACATAAAATGCCGTCTCACGGGGCAGTTTTTGGTAAAGGTCCCAGAAATGATCCAGATAGTTGATCTTTTGGTTGTGTATGACCCTCAACACCCTTCCTTCACCGCAGTTATAAGCGGCCAGGACCGTATCCCAATCCCCAAAAATCTGGTGCAATTCCTTGAGGTAGTCAATGGCCGCGGCAGTGGATTTCACTGGATCCATCCTTTCGTCTATCCAACGATCTCTTTTCAGACCATACTTGTAGCCCGTTGAGGCGATAAACTGCCACATTCCCAGCGCCCTTGCCCTTGAAAGGGCCCTTACTTTGAATCCGCTTTCAATAAGGGGAAGCCACGAAAGCTCCTCTGGTAATCCTGCCTCCTTTAGTGCCTTGACGATGGCGGGCCGGTACCTGCCCGAACGGCGGTAGGCATTGAGAAAGAACTTTCTTTCCCTTCCCTTTAACAGGTCGATGGCGTTTTGCACGTACCGGTTCATGACGAGCGGAATGGCCTTATGGTTTCCGTTGGCCACGGTGTATCTTGAGGAATAGACCGCCATAATCCGCTTTGATATGGTGATTCGGAGGTCTTCCCGTTGTTGCAGGAGATCGGAATTCTGACCGGGGTCCACTTTCAAAATCAGGGAGTAGGCCTGGTCAAGGGATTCAATGGCATTTTCGAGATCGCCCTGTTCCCAGAAATCATAGGATGCCTGGCAAAATTCCAGGGCGGAATCGAGCAGTTCTTGATTCGTTTTCTTCTTCTTTTTCTTTGGAGGAAGAGCCGGGGTCTTTGAAGGAGCAGGGGCCTTTGTTTTTTCGGTCTTGACAAGGGCAGGTATCTCTTCCGGTTTCTTGGTCTTTTCCGGTTGAACCATGTCCTCTGTTTCTTGAGTCTTGACGGGTGTAGGGATCTTTTTGGCGAGTGTGGGTCCTTGTGGGGGAGGTTGCGTCTGGTCTGTTAGAGTTTGCTTCGATGTCGGCTCTGTTTCTATGCCGGTCAAAAAAACATCGGGCGCACAGCTGCCACAGAGCAACAAGGTGAACGCCGCAAAGGCTATTCTCAAAAAGGATTTTCCAAAATGAATTTTCATTTTCTACACCGGGTTAGGAGGGGCAAACAGGTCCCCTTGTCATGGGCATCGGAGTATAGAGAATACAATTGCAATGGTCAAGGGGGAAGAAGATTTTAGATTTCAGATTGATGATTGGTGATTGACGTCATGCGTCCTCTCAGGTTGGCAGCCATGGGGATCAGAGACCTTTGAAAAACGTTCAATTTTGGTCAAGGTCAAGGAAGGCGAGAATTTCAACCACAGGAATATATTGAATATTTCGAGGATTGAAATTTGAGCCTGACGCCGAGATTGGCCAAAAGGGGGCGTTTTGCAAAGGTCTCGATCAATGGGTCTTCAACCGCAGCAGAAGGGCCTCAAGTTCTTCAGGGTTGTTTAATTCGGGATGCTCCAGGACCTTTTCGTTTAACTCATTCAAAATCCTCCCCACTTCCGGCCCCGGCGAGAGCCCCAGCACCTCCATAACGGTAACGCCATCTATGGCCAGGTCTTCTTTCTTGATTGGGAACGACTTCTGAATCTGAGCATTTACCCTTGCTTCAAGTTCGCTCAACAGGCCCGAATGGCAGTCAGCCTGGCCGTGTGCCAGTAAGTCTGATCGGCGGAAGATCAACAGATCCTCTATTTGCGCGGTTCCCACGCGCCTGATCAGACGACGGACTGCAGCGTCGGTCCAATGGGAGTTGTAGCCGATCACGTGATGCCTTACGAGGTTGACAACCTCCCCGGTTGTCTTCTTGTCAAACCTGAGACGTCCCATGACCTCCTTTGCCAACTCACCGCTTGCCTTTTCATGGCCATGGAAGCGCCACTGACCCTCCGCCTTTTTTCTTACCCGGGGTTTGGCAATATCATGCAGAAGCGCTGTAAGCCTCAAGACCGGGTCCGATTTCACCGCGTCAACGGTCATCATTATGTGCTTAAAGATGGTATGCCTGTGGTAGCTATTTTGCCTTCGACGGTAGCCCTCGAGAAGTTCCGGAAGGAAATGTCTCAGGAGGCCTGTCCGGACCATCAGGTTGAAACCCACCGAGGGAATTGGGCTCATCAGAATCTTTATTAGCTCCTCTCTGATCCGTTCGGGCGCCACCGATTCGAGGAGGAAGGCCATGCGGGTAATGGTCTTCAGCGTCGCTGCCTCCACCCGAAACCGGAGTTGGGCAGAGATCCTGACGGCTCGCAAGAGCCGGAGCGGGTCTTCCTGAAAGCGTTTGGCGGGGTCTCTGACGGCCCTGATCAGTCTTTTCGACAGGTCCCGCCTCCCTCCATAGGGATCGGATATTTCATCCCTGTCCAGATCAAAGGCCATGGCATTAATTGTGAAATCGCGGTGACCAAGATCACCCGTCAGCCCCCCCCTTTCTGTCCTGAAGGGAGTTACGTGAAATTGACGGCCTGAATCAATAAGTGTGATGGTGTCTTCTTTGAGAGAAAAATGCCTTTTGTCATGAAATATCCCTTGGATTGCCATACTCGTTGCGGAGGTGGCCACATCCCAATCAGTTATCGGGAGACCAAGGCACGCATCTCTGAGGGCACCGCCCACCACATAGGCCTGGTGGCCGGAGTTCATGAGTCTCTTACAAATAAATGTGACGAAGTCAGGGAGGAGGGATAGGATCATGGGCCCAAGACAATCACTGTCATTTGGCATAACTGTGAAGCCCTGCCAGGTAATTGACCCCGAAGTAGGTGAATAGTACGCAACAGAAGCCTATAATGCATAAAATGGATATCTTTTTTCCTTTCCAGCCCCTCACCATACGGGAATGAATCACGGAGGCATATACCAGCCAGGTAATAAGCGACCATGTCTCTTTGGGGTCCCAGGTCCAATAGCTTCCCCAGGCCGAATGTGCCCAGACAGCCCCGGTGATAATCCCCAGGGCCAGCATTAGAAAGCCTATTATCACCATCTGATAGTTCAGCTCATCGAGGATTCCCGGTCGCGGAATGAGTTTTAGAAATATACTTTTAGACTGGTCGTTTTCCAACCGTTTGATGAGATACATAATACTCAAGGCCAGGGATAGACCAAAGGCAGCGTAACCAAAAAAGCAGGTAATCACATGGGCAATGAGCCAGTTACTTTTGAGTGCGGGGATCAGCGGCTGAATATGGGTCTCCATGCCGGGAGAGAAGGAGGCGTAAGCCAAGGCAAGGAATGCCAGTGGCGTTACAAAGGCCCCAAGGGTCCTGGTCTTTGTTCTCAGCTCTATTATCATGTAGAGGAAGATAATGGTCCACGCAAAGAATATGAGTGATTCATAAAGGTTTGAAAGCGGCGCATGTCCAATACCCAGACGATAGGACTCCACCCACCTGAGGATAATGGCGAAGGTTTGGATGGTCAGTCCAGCAAATGTGACGTAGGTGGCAAGCCGGCCCAAGAAGTCCCTGCCCATGACCATCATCAGGAGGTAGAGTATGAAGGAGGCAAAGTAGGCAAAGGTTATGTAACCGAGGATGGTTGAACTGAGCATACTTTATTTTCCCCTTTCATCAAGTCTGTTCCTGAGATCATTTGTGAGCCTCTCCAGATGTCTTTTGAGCCCAACCTGATCCTTGTTGGCGGTTCCTGCCACACTTATTTTGATTTCATCTCTTTTTTCTGATACTTGCACCCAGGTCTTCCTGTGGGACATAAAAAAAGTCATCAAAAAGCCGAGCACCATTGCAAAACATCCCAACCAGACCATAGGCACCCCCGGGTCTTTGTTGACCTGGAGTCCCGTATAATACTTGGTCTTCACCCCGTCCAAGAAAAATGTGTAAGGCTTGAAGGCCGAAGGATTAAACTTGGTGGACTTGGCCATGGGTGGCGGGAGTCTTTTTTTGACGATTTCCCAATTTTGGAATACCCAGAAATGTGTCTCCTTTCCGTCACTGGGTTGTACGGAGATCAGTATGGCCGGTCCCAAATCCATAATGTCACCCCTGATATCCCTGACGCTAAATTGTCCCTCCCCGCCCGGCAAGTCATACGGTTTGTCCGCCTCAACTCCCATGGTCTCGCCTTTTGGTCCAAGCCCGGGGCCTGCTATGCGGAGACTGACCTTATTCCCCGGGACAGTCCCATAGCTGGATTGATAAAAGGTGATCCCCTTGAACTGAAAGGGATGATTTACCAACAGGTCTGCTTTTTCCGCCTCTTTTCCTTCGATAAAGAACCTGAGTTCTGATCGGTACTCCCTGGGAGCGCCGTTTTCATAAAAATCTACAGTGAACTTGTCGCACGCCACCTCAAATCCCAGTTTGAGCGGCCCCCCCCCCTTTCGCAGGGCCACGGCATCTATACGCTCCCCTTCCAGGATATTGACATAGGCCTCAAAGCCGAAAAAGGACCCCAAAAGGGCGCCAATCAGGATTATCAGGACACTCAGGTGGACGAGATAGACACCGAAATGGGAGAAACGGCCTTTTTCGCCAAGAAAATAACTGGTTTCTTGAGTTTCCTTGTGATGAAGGTTCTTGTACCGGGATCTTAGAAACCGGGCAACCGTGGCAGATGCCTCTTTCAGGCTTGCCTCTGTCAGGAAGGCCTGTTCTGATGGCAGGTGTTCAAAGGGTTTGCTCCGGTCCGGTTTTGGCACTGCCCTAAATCTCCTCAGCGCATTTGGGAATCGATCTATGGAGCAGATCACCAGGTTCAGGGCAAGAAATCCGATGAGCAATCTGAACCAGATGGAATGGTACATGTCAAAGAGATCGAGGGACTGAAAAAGCCGAAACAGTCCGGGGTTAAGCTGTTTTGCCAAACTGATGGCATCATCCTGCTGGGGGATAATTGTTCCCAGAATGGACGTGATAGCCAAGATGATAAGGAGTACAATGGTCAGCCTGACTGAACTGAATAACCCCCATATGAGGTTTTGGCTCTTTTCGGTGCTAGATTTTGGCATCACCGCTCACTTTGGTCCTTGAAAATTCTCTCTTGTCCGTGATCTTGTGTCTTTTTTCTGTTGTTCTTCGATCGACACGCTTCAATCCTGATAACTCTTCTCTGAGACCTTTGAAAAACGCCCCCTTTTGCCCAATCTCTGCGCTTGCCCCGTAGCTCCGGAAGATGGTACTGGGGTCAGGCTCACCTTTTAATCCTCGAAATATTCTACATATTCCTGTGGTTAAAATTTTCGCCTTCCTTGATCTTGAACAAAATTGAACATTTTTCAAAGGGCTCTCTTTTTTCAGTGTTCAGCTGCACCTGGCGCAGGCTTTGAGTGTATAACATGGATCGGGATCAACTTCAATTTCAAATCTTTTCTTAAATGATTTGACCAGACTTTCCATATCATGTAAAAAAATTCCGAGTTTGTATTCTTGATTTACTGACACCTTACGGGGTATTTGAATGCAAACCAAAAATTCCATCAATGGTTGAGGTAATTCCCATGCTTGATCTCAAATTTGTAAGATCCAACCCGGATCGTATCAAGGGGATGATCGGGGACCGGGGTTACGACCTGGATGTCTCCCGATTTGAGGCCTTGGATCAGGAAAGACGGAAAAGATTAACGAGCCTCGAGGAGTTGCGCCACAGGCGGAACCAGGTGAGCGAAGAAATAGCGGCAATGAAAAAGAGGGGAGAAGATGCATCAGAGATAATTGCTCAAATGAAGGATGTGTCATCCCGGATCAAGGAAAAGGAAAAGGAGCTTTCCCGGTTCCTTGAAGAACTGGACCAATTGCTAATGATCATGCCAAACATCCCCCACGATTCTGTGCCTGTGGGAAAGGATGAGAATGATAACCCCGTGGTAAGGACCTGGGGCGAGATACCGGAGCGGGATTTCGAGGCCCTGCCTCACTGGGAGATAGGAGAGAGATTAGGTATTCTGGACTTTACCACTGCCGCAAGAATTGCCGCCGCCCGGTTCGCCCTCTATCGAGGGATGGGGGCAAGGCTCGAGAGGGCGCTTATTAGTTTTATGTTGGATGTTCATACCAAGGAGCACGGCTATACAGAAGTCCTGCCCCCCTTTATGGTAAACTCGACCGCAATGACCGGGACGGGCCAGTTACCCAAATTTAAGGATGATCTTTTTAAGATCGAGGAGTGGGACCTCTATCTGGTACCCACAGCAGAGGTCCCAGTCACCAATATTCATAGAGAGGAGATCCTGGCTGAAAAGGATCTTCCCCTATATTATGTGGCCTATACACCCTGCTTCAGATCAGAGGCCGGCTCATATGGCAAAGACACACGCGGTCTTATAAGACAGCACCAGTTCAACAAAGTGGAATTGGTAAAGTTCGCGCTGCCGGAGGACTCTTACGAGGAACTCGAAAGGCTGACGAGGAATGCAGAAGAGATCCTGAGGCGGTTGGAGCTTCCTTATCGTGTGGTTACCCTTTGCACGGGGGACCTGGGTTTTTCCGCTGCAAAGACATATGACCTGGAGGTATGGCTCCCGGGCCAGAACCTTTATAGGGAGATATCCTCCTGCAGCAACTTTGCCGATTTCCAGGCCAGACGTGCCGAAATCCGATTCAAGAGACAGGGGGGCAAGGGAACGGAACTGGTGCACACCCTGAATGGCTCCGGTCTGGCCGTGGGGAGGACGCTGGTGGCCATCTTAGAGAACTATCTGCAGCCGGATGGGACTGTCGCCATCCCGGAAGCACTGAGACCCTACATACCTGAAGTAGAATCCATTGGTCTGGGTTAAAGACGAGCATTATGGGACGCTACTCCGTAAACTGGAAAGATTATCAGAAGAGCCTTGCGCATGACAGGAAGAAAAAATACCTCTTTCGCGCAATACGGTTATTGGGCCTTTACGGAGGGACCGCCTTTCTGATCACGGTCTTTGTGTTTTATGCCGGCTCATGGATTGCAGGGTATTTGGGCGAGGCCAGTCACAACGCTCCGGAACCTGCAAAAAAAACCGATACGTCTCTACGGAAAATTTCCAAAAAGGACCTACCAAATTTACTGGAGGGCCTGGATCTGGGTCCTTCAGAACCATCCCATTATGTTGCTGCGGATGGGGAGGGGGGCCGCTTTCAGGTGGAGTATTCCCTTGATCGTGACCTTCAGAATTACATTACCGACCTCCTTGCCCGCTCAAATACCCTAAAAGCAGCCGTGGTGGCTTTACGGCCGGAGGACGGACGCGTTCTGGCCATGGCGCACTATGACAATGGGGGTGATAGCGAGAACCTTTGCCTCAAGGCCGATTTTCCGGCGGCGAGCCTTTTTAAGATCGTATCTGCTGCTGCGGCCCTGGAATCGGCAGGATTCAGCCCCGACCGTCCTGTATATTTTAACGGCCGCAAGTACACCCTGTACAGGAACCAGCTAAAGCAAAAAAGAGGGAGATACACCACCAAGACAAGTTTTAAGAAGGCCTTTGGTTCATCCATCAATTCTGTATTCGGCAAGATAGGGATTTACAATTTAGGCCAGGAGGTTATGGCCGATTCTGCAAATAAATTTTTCTTCAACCGATCCATTCCCTTTGATCTACCCGTGGCCAAAAGCACCATTCAGGTCCCGGAGGAGGATTTCGGGCTGGCGGAGACAGCCTCCGGTTTTAACAAAAAGACCAGGATATCTCCTTTGCACGCGGCCATATTGGCATCAGCGGTTGTCAATGATGGAACCGTGATGAAACCCTGGCTGGTAAAGAAAGTTTCAAATGAAAAGGGTGATGTCCTTTATCAGAGCCGGCCCGGTGTCCTGGGCTCTCCCATGAGCCAGCAGACGGCCAGGGACTTGAGGGTGCTTATGCGGGAGACGGTCCTTAGCGGGACATGCCGCAAATCCTTCCGAAAGGCGCGTAGAAAAAAGGCCTTCCGGGGTGTGGAATTTGGCGCAAAGACCGGTTCAATCAATGATGAGACGGGTCAATTCAAGTATGACTGGCTGGCGGCATATGCGATTCCTCCAGCTGGAGGGAAGGCCATAGTGATTGCCGTGTTGGGCATCCATGGAGAGAAATTGGGCATACGGGCCGGTGTGCTTGGCCGATACATAATCAGCTATTACCTTACCTCCTGAGAGGGCATCCAACCACCAATATCTTTTTTTAACAATCGAATATCGAACAGCCGAGTCCCGAATTACGAATTCTTGCTTTCATTTTGTTTCGCGATTTTCGCGCTTGCCACAAAATCCACACCTTGGCCTTCGCCATAATTGGGAGTCGGAGCGGCACCGCATCTTATGAGTTGTCCGGTAATGTGATTCCATGCTTTTGTCTTGGGTAGTGATTCTGCGGCACAAATAATTCTGTCGGCAAAATCACCGAGTCGGTCCTCACTGTTAAATTCTTTGATTCCCTTCGTCACTCGTCACTCCTTGATCGTCATTCGATTACTCTTACGCAGGCAACCTAAATGTACAATTTCAGAAAAAACTTGCGAAACCCGGCGGTAGGGTGCGAGAATTAAGGAATGGGCAACATCGGATTCTTAGGGAGAAAAGACTGGTTATTTTGGGGTGTGAGGTGTCTGGGCAAGGTATTGCTCTCACCATTTTTTCGCATAGATACCCAAGGGGAGGAAAATCTTCCTCGGAATAGCCCCTTCGTTCTCCTTCCAAAACACCAACGGTGGGAAGATATTCCCATATTAGGAATCGCAACGCCCAACCCACTCTACTATGTTGCTAAATATGAGCTTTTTACGAATCCTCTCGGTAGCTGGTTCCTGAAATCGCTTGGGGGTATACCCCTGAATCGAAACCGTCCCCTCGAAAGTCGCCGTTCTATCAGGGCCATGATTGAATTCCTGAGGGAAGGGGAGGGGGTAGTGGTTTTCCCCGAAGGCACCTATTACCGGGGCAGGATGGGGCCAGGCCACGTGGGCATGATACGGCTCATTCTTTCCCGTTTGACCCTCCCTTTCATCCCATTGGGGATCAATTATTCGAAAAAAGGATTTCGAACCTTTGTTCGACTCCGGTTTGGGAAACCCTTTCACGCAGACCCAACGGCATATCCAAACTCATTTCTTGAGCAGATGATGAGACAGATTGCTGAACTTTCAGCATTGGCGCAAGGTCCTACCCAAGCATCGGGTAGGTAAACGGAGGAGCAGGACTCATGTCAGAAGTTGAAAAGATATATGAGATAATCGACGGGTACCGGGACGAGGTTATTGAACTTCAGAAGGCCCTTACCGCCAAGGTCGCGCTAGGGCCGGAATATGGCGGGTCAGGCGAGCACGAGAAGACAGAGTTTATCAGAGGACTTTTGGAATCAATAGAGCCTTCAGGACTTGAAATTGTCAAGGCCCCGGATGAAAGGGCGCAAGACGGGTGCAGGCCCAACCTGATCGCAGAGTGGGAGGATGCAGAGGGGGATCAGAGGGTTTGGGTATTGAGCCATTCCGACATCGTCCCCCCCGGTGATCTGTCCCTCTGGACATGCGATCCCTATCAGGTAAAGGTTGAGGGTGATAGGATCATCGGGCGGGGTGTTGAAGATAACCAACATGGATTTATAAGTTCCTATCTCGGCCTCAAGGCAATCTTGGACTCGGGTCTGGGGTTGGGGAGAAGGGTAGGTCTGGTGATTGTGGCTGACGAGGAGACGGGGAGTAAATGCGGACTCGGCTACCTCCTCGAGAACCACGGAAATCGCTTTAAAGAAGAGGATCTGATTGTTGTCCCTGACGGCGGAAATGAGGAGGGCACAATGATCGAGGTGGCTGAAAAAACGCTCTTGTGGCTAAAATTTACCGTTACCGGAAAGCAATGCCATGCCAGTATGCCAAATAATGGGAAGAACAGTCTTTTTGGTGCTGCCAGGCTGATCGTGTCTCTGGCGGACCTGAAAAAGCGGTTTGGCCGCACCGAAGATCTTTTCAGCCCCCCTGAATCCACCTTTGAACCCACCAAGATGGAGGCCAATGTCCCCAATGTAAACACCATACCAGGAAAAAACATTTTTTTCCTGGATTGCCGGGTCCTCCCGCAGTACCAAGTGGATGATGTCCTTTCTGCCTGCGGAGAAATCGCTTCCGGGATTGCGGCCGAACTGGACCTTGATATTGCGGTTGAGCCAGTCTACAGGCAGGAGGCCACAGAGCCCACTTCAACAGATGCCCCGGTTGTCAAGGCCCTTACAAAGGCAATCAAAGGGGTGACGGGCAAGGAGGCTAAACCCATGGGGATTGGGGGTGGGACTGTTGCTGCGCTTTTCAGAAGGGCCGGTCTTCCGGCGGCGGTCTGGTCCACCGGGTTTGATTCGGCCCACCAGCCCAATGAATATTGTCTGATCTCAAATATCTTGACTGATGCCAAGGTATTTGCCTGTCTATATTTGGGTAAATAGACCGGGTTTCACTTTCTTCCCCTCACGGCTTCTCCCGTATGTGGGTGATGGCCCGCCTTAGTCTTTCAAGGCCCCTCTCTTTCCCCAGAAGTTCCATCACTTCAAAGATACCCGGGCTCGCTGTTTTTCCTGTGAGTGCAACCCTGAGCGGCTGGGCAATTTTTCTCAGTTTGATCTCCTTTTTCTCCATGAAGGTGGTAAAGGTCTTTTCAAGACCGATCTGGTCGAATTCCGGGGTCCTCTCGAGTTCTCCAAGGAGATCCTCGAGGAGTTCCAAGAGAGCTGGTTTTAGGAACTTGTCATCTCCTTTTTTTTCGTACGCTATCTCTTTCTGAAACAGGAAACGGGCCCCTTCGGCCATCTCCACGAGGGTCTTGCTCCTTACCTTGAGGATGGCTACTATTTTCAGCAGCATTTCCTCACCCGGATTCTCAAGCCCCAGCCTTTCAAGAAAGGGGGACAGTTCCTTGGCCAAGAACGAGTCAGTGGATTCGCGGATATACCAGCCGTTCAGATCCAAGAGTTTTTCCAGATTGAAGACACCCGCAGCCTTCCCCACATTTTTGAGGGAAAAGCTTTCTATAAGCGCTTCTCTTGTAAATTTCTCCTGGTCTCCATGTGACCAGCCCAGCCTGGCGAGGGAGTTGAGAAGGGCGTGTGGCAGAAACCCCATGTCCCTGTATTCCAGGACGGACATGGCGCCATGCCGCTTGCTCAATCGCTGCTTGTCAGGTCCCAGGATCATGGGGAGGTGGGCATAGCGGGGAAGGGGTTCTCCCAGGGCCTTATAGATCAATATCTGACGCGGCGTGTTGTTGACGTGATCGTCCCCCCGGATCACGAAGGTTATACCCAGGCTGATATCATCGGCAACCACTGCCAGGTGGTAGGTCGGGCTTCCATCGGATCTCCGCAGGACAAGATCGTCCAGTTCTTCATTGTCAAAACTGATGGGGCCTTTCACCAAGTCATCGAATTGCGTTACGCCGCTCAGGGGGGTCTTGAGTCTCACTACCGAACCGGGCGCAGACCCGAGGCCCAGTTCCCGGCACTGGCCATCATATTTGGGCTTGAGCCCCTTACTGCTTGCCTCCCTCCTCTTTTGCTCCAATATTTCCGGGGGGCAATGGCAGTGATAGGCCTGAGCGGTGGAGAGAAGCTTTTCAATGGCTGCGTCATAGATATGGTTCCGTTGGGACTGAAAATAGGGGCCTTCGTCCCAGTCAAGCCCGAGCCACTCCATGGATTCCAGGATCGCTCTGGTGGCCTCTTCGGATGACCTCTCCCGATCGGTATCTTCGATCCGGAGGACAAATTTCCCCCCTTTCTGCCTTGAAAAAAGCCAGTTAAAGAGAGCGGTCCTGGCACCTCCTATGTGGAGATAGCCTGTGGGGCTGGGTGGAAAGCGAGTTACGATATCTTCCTGGGACATGGGGAAACAACCTCCATTAAAATCTAACGAAAAAAAGCTCCAGCGGCGAGCTTAGGGCTTCAAAATCAGGCTGAAACGTACCATACTCAAGCTTGGTAGACAAGAGGAACCTAGCGCACCGTCTCAAAAGTTCTTTCTCACATTTTCGCAAAACAAATTGACCGGATATTCGCCATATATAATCCACTTATATCTTCAAATATATTGATAATACCTAACAATTACTTATACAATGCCGACAATACGGATTAACTGCAGCGTACTAACGTCTTTCTTCAACAATCGAATATCGAACAGTCGAGTCCCGAATTACGAATTCTTACTTTTATTTTGTTTCGCGGTTTTCACACTTGCCACAAAAATTGAAATTAATTGATTGCTTTCATCAATCAATGGCTCAAGTTTTGATGCCGGTTTTATCAGATTAGCTTTTCTTGTACTAAGCAGTCATATCTTTGTTTCACGCAGTTCTTTCAATGATACTTTCATCTTATGAACAAAATCGACACGAGATTCCGCATCCTGGGCTTCGCCATAATTGGGAGCTGGAGCGGTACCACCTCTTATGAGTTGTGCGGCGATGTGCTTTCCTGCTTTTGTTTTTGGTAGCGATTCTGCCACATAAATAATTCTGACGGCAAAATCAATGAGACGATCCTCAAGGTTAAATTCTTTGTTTTCCTTCGTCACTCGTCACTCGACTGTTCGTTATTCGATTACTATTATACAGGCAACTTAAATTGCCAATTTTGCAGAAAGAACTTTCACGACACGGCATTGGTGGTACTCGGATGCGGAATGTGTATAATCAGCCGGGTCTTCTTGTGTGAAAGATGGGGTTTTATGTCAAGGAAAAATGATCGAGGTCAGGGCATATTCAGGGTACAAGGCAAACGAAAGGCCGCTTTGTTTTGTGTTGGAGGGAAGGAGGGTCGATGTGGAGGAGATCCTGGATCGATGGTACGGTGAGGATCATGATTTCTTCAAGGTTCTGGGGCTTGATGGCTGTGTCTATCAGCTCAAATGGCACCGTGCTTTGGATTCCTGGTTTCTTGAATCCCCGGATCGTTCATGAAAATGGAGGTGTTGGTTGCTATTACGTAACTTCTCAATAAGTCCCGGGTAAATAACAGAGGAGC
The DNA here is from genome assembly GCA_016783065.1 of Desulfobacteraceae bacterium. Classification (GTDB taxonomy): domain Bacteria; phylum Desulfobacterota; class DSM-4660; order Desulfatiglandales; family Desulfatiglandaceae; genus JABMQV01. Next base: position 13,936 of record JADHXI010000001.1, read on the forward strand.
CTTGGAGTGGCGCCCGAGTTTGTTGAGAATTCACGCTTTTACGTGTGGTAGATCCAATGATATTTGATAGGTTTGGCACCAATCTCTTCAATCTTGGGGTGTAGGAGTTCGGCTCTGAGCTTTAGCCAGTTATAGGCAGGTTCAAGCTTTCGGAGCTTCCCATCTTTTGGGGGCAAGGAGTGTTCGGTGTAAACATAAGAGGCCTCAGAAATCCCGACATGAGCATTTCCTGCGGAGTAGAGATACTGAGACATAAACGTCTTGACTGTCATGCCCTCTCGCCTGGCCAGGGATCGGATCTGTTTCATTGGCAGTTTTACCAGAAAAAATTTTGATACGCCCCGTTCAGAATATCTGAAAAGTGCCCTGGACTCGGAACTGGACACGTATACGGTGGAGATGTCGTCCAGTTTTTTCAATAGTTGTGCTGAAATGAGCCCGGCTGTTCGTCTCCCGCCAACCGTGTAATGGCAGCCGTAATACTCAAAAAGCTTATTTTGGAGGATTCGGGCCTGCTTTTCACCGTTCTCGTATAGGTTGTTTTGGATATATCTCAAGGACTTGGCCAAATCCTCCGCTGCATCGGCTATCGGCCAGTCAATCTTGACATGGAAATGGGTCAGTGAATATCTGTTTTTCTTCTTGACAGTTGGATCTTGTTGAAGGAGTAAGGCATAGTCAACGTTCAATAGCTTTTCAAAGAAGTTAAGAAAGTCCGGGTTTTCAAAATGCCGGAGATCTTTATGAAAATCTTTGTGTAAGGAAAAATTGGCCAGGTACTCGAGGTTTTTCTTTACCACACTGTTATAAGGAAAAAATCTGATATAGTTTTTGAATTGGGCGGACACAACACCTTCACAAAAGATAACAATAAAGGTGTTGAACAACTCAGACTCCTTTTCCATCTTTTTGCATCTGGGCTTGAGTTCCTTCTTGTTCACAAAATTGTAGGGTACGCCATTTTTTATATAATTGAAGTAGGAATCGATTAAGGAGATCTTTATCAAGCGGGCCTCTAGGGCATCTCTCAATATCTCGTAGAGTGAACGCTTAAGTTTTTCGAAATAACTGAGCCGCTCCCTATATCTCCACATGGGCCACCGATCAATACCTTACGGGAAAAACCTCATCACTATGCCATCGATCCTAAGATGATGATAACTCTCAGCCTCAATAACTAGTTAAAAAGTATAGCAAAAATAGCCTTGAATGTCAAGAAAAAGCGGGGTAATTGTAGTCATATAAGCAAAAAGAGGAGGTAAGATTGGATTTTGATTTAACGGAAGAGCATAAGATGATCCGGGATATGTGCCGCTCTTTCAGCCAGGAGATTATCTTCCCGCGGGCAGAGGAAATCGACCGTACAGGAGAATATGCCTACGATATCATTTCGAAAATGGCTGAACTGGGAATGATGGGTATCCCTATCTCCGAGCAATACGGAGGGAGCGGGGGAGACTGGGTAGGCATGCACCTCTGCATCGAGGAAGTCTCTCGCGGTGATCCCACCTTCGGCGCCCTCTTAGACGTGACAACCAGTGTCGTTGCGCAGGAACTCGAGGTCTTCGGGACGGAGGACCAAAAAAGGAGATGGCTTATCCCCATAGCCAAAGGGGAGAGGATTGGCGCCTTCGGCCTGACCGAACCGGATGCCGGTTCCGATGCCGCGTCTATTCGTACCAGAGCCATGCTGGACGGCAATGAATGGGTGATCAATGGTACCAAACAGTTTATTACAAATATTGGTCTTGATAATGCCAGCATCATCATCATCGCCGCGGTAACGAAAAAGGCGGTCAAAGGTCGAGGCCGGATCTCTACCTTTATCGTGCCCAAGGATTCGCCCGGGTTCGTCCTTGGCAAGAGATACGAGAAGATCGGATGGCATGGCTCTGCCACCCATGAGGTCATCTTTGATGATTGCCACGTTCCGAAAGATTACATGCTGGGCGACTCTGTAAAGGGCTTTGCGCAGCACCTGTCTGTGCTCCAGACCGGTCGGATCAGTATTGCGGCCATGGCCGTCGGGGCTGCTCAGACCTGTCTGAGTGAGTCCCTCAGGTATGCCGGGGAAAGGGTACAGTTTGGGAAACCCATTGGAGACTTCCAGGCCATCCAGTTTAAGCTGGCCGATATGTCCGTTGCCATTGAACTGGCGAGGAACCAGTACCTGAAGGCGGCCTGGCTAAAGGATCAAGGCCGGAAACACTCATTCGAGGCGACGGTTGCAAAGCTTTTCGCCTCGGAGATGCTCGAAAAGGTGGCCTCGGATGCCGTCCAGATCCACGGGGGCTATGGCTATATGGCGGAATATCCGGTTTCTCGTTTTTATAAAGGGGCTAAAGTACTGCAGATCGTGGAAGGGACTTCAGAGGTCATGAGGATCATCCTTTCGAGGGAACTGGGACAGGGCACGTTCTAGTGCACCGTCCCAAAAGTTCTTTCTTGCATTTTCGCAAAACAAATTGACCGGATATTCCCCATATATAATCCACTTATATCTTTAAATACATGCTAATATGTTGATAATATCCAACAATTACTTAAATAATGCCGGCAATATGGATTAACTGCAGCCCACTAACATCTTTTTTCAACAATCGAATATCGAACAGCCGAGTCCCGAATTACGAATTCTAACGGCAAAATCAATGAGACTGTTCTCAAGGTTAAATTCTTTGTTTTCCTTCGTCACTCGTCACTCCTTGATCGTCATTCGATTACTATTACGCGGGCAACTTAAATTGCCAATTTTGCAGAAAAAACTTCCAGAACATGGCACTAGTATTCGATCCCTTTTCTCGCCCGGATGCCCTTCTTGAAGGGGTGTTTGATCTCCTTCATTTCGATCACGGTGGTGGCGGCCTCTACCACATCAGGATGGGCATTGCGTCCGCTCAAGAGTATGTCGGATTTGTGCGGTCTGAGGAAGAGCATTTCCCGGACCTGTTCGCCGTTAATCAGTCCGTGGTGGGTGGCGATGTTGATTTCATCCATAACCAGGAGGCCATATTCCTGTGAATAAATCTGCTTCAGCCAGAGTTGCCATGCATGCTGGGCCGCCTGGGCGTGCTTTTTGTCGAAAAAGGGACTGTGCTTATTCAGGAAGCCTTTCCCCATGGTTTTTATTTCGAGATAGGGGAGCTTTTCAATGGCCTTGACCTCCCCGTAGGGTTTTGGGGATTTTATGAACTGGAAGACAAGCGTGGGGACCCCCAGACAAGACGTGAGCATTCCTTTTCCCAGGCAATAAGTGGTCTTGCCTTTTCCGTTTCCGGTTACCACTTCAGTGGTTCCATTCCCTTGAGGACAATTTCCCGGTTCGAGCGCACCCCCGGACTTATGCACCACCATCTCTGTGACCAGATCGGCCTTTTCAATGATTTCCTGGTTGGCATTCGGACCTGAGAGGACTAACTCTACCCTATCAGGTTTGTCTTCCATGAGGTCAAGGATTTCCTCAAGGGGCAAGAGACCCAGGCTCAGCACTTTGTTTATCCCGCTCAGGATGACAATATCGAAATCCCCGCTGACAACCGCATCTCCGGCTCTCTTGAAAAGCTTTGTAAATCCGTTGTTTTCCGAGCCCTTTTCATTTTCATGGAACGGTTTTTGCCCGTTGGGGTTGTGTTCAATTATCAAATTTGGTTTAAGTAGCAGGGAAGCGTTGCTGGCTCCTTCCATCAACTCATGCGGGAAAAAACATGCAACCAGCGTACGAAGCCCCTGTCCCGATGCTCGCAAACTCAATCCGATCGGGGCGAAGTTAAAATGCCCGGATTTGGACGTGTAAATCTGTATTAAACCTTTATCTAACATGGCCGGAGAGAGATCAAATTTTTGCGGGAAAGTCAACCCCGATGTTCTGGAAGGTCTTGGAACTTGCCAAAAAATGGCCATTGTTTTTGACATCAAGGTCAAGGATAAAGGTTGACAAGGCAGGTGAATACTGCAGAAGACCGCGTCACACTGAGCAAAGGAGGGTCGGAATATCTATTATCCACAGAGACGATCAGGAGATATCAAGGGTAAAGGCTTCGGTCTGATTCATATCTGCTATGGGCAGGGGGCAGGAAAGACCTCGAGGGCGGTTGGTCTGGCCATTCGTGCGGCTGGAAGAGGTCTGAAGGTAGATTTTGTCCAGTTCATGAAAACCGGGAATTCGGGGGAAGTGGCTATCTTTGACAAGCTTTTAGATGTCCGCTATTGGTGTCCCGGTGAGCACCCTTTCATTATGTCCCACGGTCCAGACTCGGTCCATTATGAGCATGCCGCCAAGGCCCTTGAATATGCCTTTGCTGCGGTTGAGAGAGGGACTCACATCCTTATCTGCGATGAAATCCTTGATACGGTCATTTTCCAGGTCCTTGAGAAAAAACAGATTTTAGATCTCATGAAACAATGCAAGGATAACGTTGAATTGGTTATGACGGGAAGGGATGCGGCCCCGGAATTTATCAGGTTTGCTGACTATGTCACCGAGTTGGTTCATATAAAACACGCCTATTATGCCGGTGCCAGGGCACGGAAGGGCATCGAATACTAGCGGGAAGGGGTTGATGAAGAGAAACAGCCGGAAGCACCAAAGACAGGTTTTGATCCGGAAAGGATCGGGAGATTGATAAATCTGAAGCTGACGTGGAAGAAACATCCTTTCCGGCAGGATGAAATAGCTCTCGAGACAGATCCGGGGATCGCTGTTTGCAAGGGGACCCATCCTACAACATCTTTGTGTATTGATATGATGGAGCGTTACATCCAGAAGGGAAATACGGTTCTGGATGTGGGGACCGGCACCGGGATCCTTATGATCGCTGCGGCCAAACTCGGTGCAAGACAATTGTTGGGGATTGACAAGAGTAAGGTTGCTGTTGAAATTGCCAGCAGGAACCTGATTCTCAATGGAATAGAAGAAAGCAGATTCAACGTCAGAGTGGGACATCTCTTGCATGAGGTTGATGAGCGGTTTGATCTTATTGTTGCCAATATATTGACTGAAACCCTGCTCGTCCTTTTAGATGACATCGAAAGCATCCTCACGGAAAACGGCGTCTTCATCTGCTCGGGGATGCTTCAAGGAAATACACATCGGGTCGTCGGCAAGATGAAGGCCCTGGGTCTTGAAATCTTGGATACATGTGTTAGACAAAACTGGGTTTCGATTGCGGGAAAACAAAAGGGTGGCGTGCCGGGGCGAAGCCCCTAAATCCGTCTCGATTTTGGCTTCCAATCGCAGGGCCAGCCCGGTATGAAGTAGACTTGGAGGGGAAAAGCCGTGAAAGGGGTACAGAAAGCCTTTTTGGCCCTTGTGGCCGTGGTGGTCACCGTTGGTCTTCTTTGGTACGACAACCGCACCATCGTTCCGAAAAAGTCCACCTATCAGGATGTGGTGGCCGAAGCCAGGGCCGGGGGCTACCAGCTGACCAGCACCGAGGGACTCTGGGAGCGATACAGTAAGGAACCTCAAGGCCTTCTTGCGGTGGATACGCGTCAGGAGTGGGAGTACCGGACCGGGCACATCAAAGGTGCACTCAACTTCCCCATGGAACCGACTTGGTTGTCCCGGTGGCGAAAAAAAGGGGCCCTCGAGAAATTCCTTGGGCCTGACAAGAATCGTCTGGTGGTGTTCTACTGAGCGGGGCTTGCGTGAGCCCGAAGCGACTCGGCGGCCAGGGTGGCCGTGAAGCTGGGTTACACAGAGGTCTACCGCGATCCCAAAGGATACCCGGAATGGCACGCCAGGGGTCTACCCGTTGATCTTTCCCCGGCGGGTCTCTCTCGGATGACGGCACAGCCCGAGAATGCCATGTCCCTGGAGGGTTGGGCCATGATATGGACCCTTTTGGGCATCTTTGTGGGGGGGATGGCCCTAAATCTCACGCCTTGCGTCTACCCGCTGATCCCCATTACCGTTTCCTATTTCGGCGGCCGGAGCGGGCAGGGCAGGGGAGGGCTGTTTATTCATGGCGCGTGTTACATTGTGGGGTTGGCGTTCACCAACTCCCTGCTCGGCGTCCTTGCCGCTTTGACCGGTGGCCTCATGGGGGCCGTGCTCCAGGGTCCTGTGGTGTTGGCACTGGTTGCTGCGGTTCTGGTTGCATTTGCCTTTAGTCTATTCGGGTTCTGGGAATTGCGGTTGCCGAGCGGGCTTACCCAGGCCGCGTCAAAGACCTACTCCGGTTATTTCGGCAGTATTTTCATGGGACTGACCCTGGGGGTCGTGGCTGCGCCCTGTATTGGCCCCTTTGTCCTGGGGTTACTCACATGGGTGGCCACTATCGGAGATCCATTCCTCGGGTTTGTGATCTTTTTTGTCCTGAGCATGGGTCTTGGACTGCCGCTTTTCTTGTTGGCCATCTTTTCAGGGCAGATAGAACGGCTTCCGGGTTCGGGCGAATGGATGCTCTGGGTGCGGAAATTGATGGGGTGGGTCCTGGTGGGAATGGCCGCTTATTTTATTCAACCGGTCTTGCCGAAGACAGGGGCCGTTTTCGTCCTGGCGGCCGTGGCATTGGCTGCGGGAATCCATCTCGGTTGGATTGAGGGAATACGAACCGGATCACGCGTTTTTCAACTCATCAGGGCATGTGCCGGTATGGTGGGGGTAATTGTGGCTGCCTTCCTTATAGGCTCCTGGGTGATGCGGGGCCCCGGAATGACATGGCAGCCCTATTCAGAGAAGCTGCTGTCAGAGGCAAGGGTCTCAAAAAAGCCGGTTATCATAGATTTCTATGCAGATTGGTGTGCGCCCTGTCGCGAACTGGACGAAATCACCTTTCATGACCCGGAAGTTGTCAAACAGGCGGAGCGGGACTTCGTTATGATCAAGGTTGATCTCACCAGGAAGGGTCAGCCGACTCACGAGCGTCTCTTGGGGGAATACAACGTCAAAGGTGTCCCCACTGTCGTGTTTCTGGACCGGGAAGGAAGGAGGCTGCGCCACCTCAGGCTCGTGGATTTTCTTCCTGCGGATCAGTTTCTGATCCGAATGGCAGAAACCAAAAAAGATTCTTTAGACAGACAGTAATTGGTAATAGTTCACCGGGGAATAAAGCATTTGACAGGATAAACAGGATAACAGGATAGTTATGATTTCAATCAAATTGTAAGCGAATTTGTAGCTGATATTATTGTTGATGATACAGTCATACTGGAACTTAAATCAGTGAGACGAATCATAAAAGATCATGAAGTTCAATTAGTGAATTACCTCGCCGCAACGAGAAAACCATTAGAGCTGATTCTGAATTTTGGAGAAAGAAAGGTTGATGTGAAACGCAAGATCGAGGATTTGAACTAATAGATCAACAAGATAAGAAAAATAATCCTGTTCATCCTGTCAAGAATACCTGAGCTGTTACAGTGATTGAAGTCCTAAGAAACTAAGAAGTCGCAATTCCTAAAACAACCAAACCAGGCGGGAAGGAGGAAAACAATGCTGGAAGTCAGATTCTTTTTTAACGAACCCAATGGAAAGCCGTGAAAACATTTCAAGGCGATGATGCCCAGGCTGGGTGAAAAATACGAGATCGAGGTGGAAACCATGTCAAAGGCTCCGGCGGAATACAACACCGACGAATATTTTGGACTGGATCTGCCTGTGGCCCCTGCGATTATGGTGGGTGAAGAGATTGTGGTGGAGGGCACCGATGTCTCAGAAGAGAAGCTGGAGGAGGTTATCTGCAAACACCTGGGTCTGCCCCCGCCACAGGCAAAAAAGAAAGGAGTACTGGGTCGTTTTCTAAATAAGTAACCCAAATTTACCCGAGGCACATCCGATACGGGTTTTCGAGGGTCTGCTGGAGGTCTTGGATGAATGCCGCGGCCAGCACATCCTCCTTTCTGATCCGCCCGTCGGGACGGGTACTCCTGATTTTGGATATGTCGATCCCCTTCTCTTTGGCGATCTTCCTCGCAACCGGGGTGATCTTAATCCTGGCAGCAGATGTCATTTCCACAGGGGTATCAACCGGTTTCTCCACAGGGGTTGCAACCCCTTCTTCCCGGACCAGAACCCTGGCCAGGATACCCGAAATTGGCGCCTCGATTTCATAATTGATTTTGTCGGTCTCAATCTCAGCGATAACATCTCCCGCCTCGACCCGGTCTCCTTCTTTGTAATGCCACTTGGTGACCTTTCCTTGCTTCATCGTCATGCCAAGTTTCGGCATGATCACATTTTCAGCCATTGAGCAATCTCCTTTTTGCCACACTATTTAAAAACCGAAAAACTTCACTTTCGCTGGAAAAAATAATTACCTTTTAGAATCGAAAGAGGCCTTTTTCCGTGGCCTGCTTCAGAACTTCATGGACCTCCACAATCCTTGGACCGGACTTATTCAGACGGATGGAGATTTTGTCCCCGGGTTTCAACCTGAACTCTCTTTCACCATCCAGGGCAAGGATCGACGGAACAAACCGCACGGGGACTGTCTCTCCGATTTCGATGAGGCGGGCAGACCTGACCGAGACATCCTTTGGAAAATATCCCATCGTCCACAATTTTTCTGATGAAAATAGTCTCTTTCCAGGCTTGACTTTTATAAGAACATAAGAGAACTTCCTGCAGACATTCAACCTGGGGCGTTAGAGTCTCAGATTGTAATTCCTCTTGTAGCGGGATAAGATGTGAAGATGTTTTGTTGAGGCTAACCTGTCTGATTCATTTGTAATAAGGTTTTGGGTTTCAAGTTCCAGGTTCCAGGTTTCAGGTTGCGGGTCTGACATCTGACACCATATATCTACTGTTGGTTGCTATAACTTTAGTCATTTTAGTCCACTTTAGATCACTTTAGACGTTTTTCCGGTTTATCCGGGTTAGGATGATACCATCATGATTCGAAATGACCTTCACGTTCATTCCATACAGTCCTCGTGCGCGATACATACCATCCTGGAAATCGTGGAAATAGCTTCCAGGAAAAAAATGCGCCTGGTAAACATCTCTGATCACGGGCGGGCTACCGGAAGAGAAATGAGCTTTATGGTTTTGAGTAACAAAAGGCGATGCCCGAGAGATCTTATGAGTTCAAACGGGGGGATGATTACCATACTGGCAGGGATCGAAACGAATATATTAGATGTGGATGGCAACAGTGATTTCCCCGAAAGATTCCGCGGGGACTTTGACCTGGTGAGTGCGGGGTTCCATTTTCCTGCGGAAACCCTGATTGCCGAAAGATCTGCTAAGAAAAATACAAAGGCCCTTGAAAACTATTTGAAACGTTACCCCCTTGATATCCTGGTCCATCCATGTATAGCAACCTTTCCCTTGGAAATGGAGAAGGTTGTGGATCTGTCTCTTGAATATGGCTTTGCCCTGGAGGTGAACAATACCAACCTCCGTGTGGGGAAAACCGTGAGAACACAGCTTCGATCAATGATTGGATTGGCAAAGGAAAAAGGGGCTATTCTGGTGGAAAACTCAGACGGACATTCTTTTTTTGAAATCGGTGAAAATGAACTGATCGAAGACCTCTTGATGGAAATGCATCTAAACGGAAATGATTTATTCATAAATCGTCACGATAATGTTTTGGATGATTTTGTTGAGAAGAGAAAAGGCCTGAGAAAATAGGGTTTGGGCTTTTTGTGGAGAACCGTATCTATCCGGCTCCATATCCTGCCCCATTCGGGCAATTTTTTGAATACGCAGGAGCAGCCTTGGACGGGGTTGAATGCCACAAACTGAGTGGTTCAATATTTCTGAGAGAAGGGAGTCATTATGGATTCGGTTAATGAACGCATACTAGCGGAAATCGATAAGATCTCCTTGGTGGACACCCATGAACACACCATGCCTGAGTCTGATCGGAACGACTACGCTGTAGATTTCAGCTATCTCTTTGGTCATTATAATTCCAGCGATCTCGTGTCAGCCGGAATGCCGTCTCGGCTCATGGAGTCGTTTCGTCTCCCGATGCATCGCTATCGCGAGGCGTATATTAAGCGCACAAAGCTCCACCGAAACCTTCCCGAACCGGAATCTAAGGACCTGACCCTGGCAGAACGGTGGGAGGCCGTGGAACCCTACTGGGAGGCCATCAGAAATACGGCCTATGCAAAGGTAACGTTGATCACGATCCAGAAGCTTTTCGGCATATCGGATTTGAACAAAGACACCTACCGGCAACTGTCCCAGGCCATTTCAGACTCGAGGCGACCTGGATGGTACCATCATGTGATGATAGAAAAGGCAAATATCGCGATGGCCCTCGTTGACATCATGTCAACAGATATGGACCAGGGCCTGTTTGCTCCGGTCATGCGAATGGATCCCTATGTGGACGTTCGATCGCGACAGGATCTGAATTATCTGGAGGTTGAAAGCGGAATTTCTATCCACGCACTCGAAGATCTTGTCAAGGCATTGCGTACTGTAATGGAGGAAAATCGAATCAAAGGCGCCGTTGGTGTCAAGAGTTCTCTTGCCTACCTTCGCACGCTGAGATATGATAAGGTAACCCGCCATGAAGCGGAGACCGCCTTCAATCACATTGCAATGCACTTGGGTGAAGGTCCCTCTTTTTCGGAGGCAAAACCACTTCAGGACTACATGATGCATCAGGTCATCCGGACCGCAATCGATATGCGTCTACCGCTTCAGATTCATACGGGACTACAGGAGGGCAATGAAAATATCATCACCAATTCCAACCCCACCCACCTTATCAATCTCCTTGTAGAATACCGTGAAGCCAAATTTGACCTGTTCCACGGTGGGTACCCATACGTACATGAGTGGGTGACACTGGCAAAAAATTTTCCAAATGTTTATGCTGATCTATGTTGGGTGTACATCATATCTCCAACAGTAGGAAGGGGATTGCTTAACGAATTAATAGAAACCGTTCCAGGTAACAAAATCATGGCCTTTGGGGGCGATTCCATTGCCGTTGAAATCGCCTTCGGACATGCAGTAATGGCAAGACAACAGGTGGCCCGGGTCTTCTCAGAGAAAGTTGAGGAGGGTTATATGGGTGAGGAGGAAGCTGTTCTGCTTGCACAGAAAATCCTGCGGGATAACCCGGCAAGACTGTTTAATCTCCCCATCGTGGGATAGTGTATGAGCTTTCAGTGAAAAGGAGGATAGTGATGCCATGAAAAAAATTTCGCGCGACCAGGCAAAAAAATATGCTTTTGATTGGAGGGATCAACCGATCCTGAAAGTACAATGCGGTGAGAGCTTTGGGGTGGAAACGTATGATGCCAGCACCGGGTATTTTAGATCCCCGGAGGACACGGCAGATCCCGTTCATCGGCCAGGCTATACCCGGCACCCCCCCCTGTCCAATCCCATAGCCGGACCGATCTTCTTGGAAGGGGCTCAACCCGGGGATACCCTTGTGGTGGTTGTCGAAGACATCCTGGTGGAAGACTATTCCTGGATGGCCATTGGACCCCGCCGAGGACCCCTTGGAGAATCCACACGTTGGCCTGAACTTTCCTCCGAATATACCACCAAGATTTTCAGTCATCTACCGGGGCCCAGTGGTACAACCCGTGATGGAACCTTGCGGTTCAATGACCGCATTTCCTGGCCGATTTCACCGTTCATAGGGACCCTCGGGGTCGCACCGGAAAGGGAAGTGACCACCAGCATAGACGGTCAAGGGCCGTGGGGCGGAAACCTGGATATTCGAGATGCAGGGCCCGGTCACCGTGTCTATCTGCCGATTTTTCACGAAGGGGCGCGCTTCTATCTCGGGGATGTCCATGCGAGCCAGGGAGATACCGAATTTACCGGCACCGCCGCTGAGACCATGGCCAGCGTAAGACTCCATCTCGAGTTGGTTAAAGAAAAAACCATTCCATGGATGAGAATCGAAAAACCGGATTCCATTATCTCTGTCTATGCCTGTCGGCCACTGGAAGAAGCGGTGGAAACCGCAACAGTGAGTCTTATGGCATGGATGATTGAAGACTACGGGTTCAGCCCCATCGATGCCTATTGTCTGGTGAGCAGCTGTCCGGACTTTCGGATCAACATATACCAAATGGTAAGGATGGAAAAACTCAATTGCGTGGCCGGCGCTGAGATTCCGAGACGATATCTTTAGCCTAGCACCTTCAAAATCACTTTTTTGAAAGAGGAGGGAAAATGAAATACTTGATGGCGTTGGATGCAGGGTCTGGAAGCTGCCGAAGCATCATCTTCGACATTGATGGGAAAGAAGTGGGGTCTGGAAGCAGGGAATGGCTTCACCCAACCATCCCTGAATTTCCCGGATCACAAGTATTTGAAACCCAAAAGGACTGGAGACTCATCTGTGAGAGCATTGGGGAGGCCCTTGAGCATGCTGGCGTTGGCCCGGGGGAGATCGGTGCGGTGAGCGCTACCAGTATGCGGTTTGGTTCCGTCCTCTATGATGGGGAGGGCAACGAATTGTGGGCAGCGCCAAACACCGATTCGAGATCAAGCGAACAGGTTGTTGACGCAACAGAGAAGGGGTATTTCGACAGGGTTTACGGAATAACCGGTGACGGGTTCACACTCTGTGACCTGATGAGGTGGATGTGGGTCAAAGAACACCTTCCCGAAATCTGGGAAAAGGTTAGACATTTTACACTTATCAGTGACTGGATGCTCTACAAACTGACCGGAAAATTTGTGTCTGACCCATCCATTGCGCCCAGTTCAGGGTTGTTTGACATATCCAAGCGGACCTGGTCTGAAGAGATTGCACAGCTTTTCTCCATTCCCCTTGAAATTTGTCCCGTCATTCATGAGTCAGGTACCGTCATCGGGGAAGTTCATGCAAAGGCTTCCAAGGAAACCGGTCTGGCAGCGGGAACCCCAGTCGTCATGGGGGGAGGGGATACCATGGCTGGTCTGGTTGGCACTGGTCATGTGGAAAAAGGTGGCTCAGCGGTGTTCGGAGGTACTCATTGGCAGCAGACATTTTTGAGTGATAGGCCGGTCATAGATCCATTGTGCCGAATGAGGGTGTCCCCTCATATGGTCCCCAACCTCTGGATGTTTGAAACAAACGCTGTTTTTATTGGACTCACCATGAGGTGGTTTAGGGATGCCTTCTGTGATGGAGAAAAAATCGTTGCAAAAAATATGGGGGTTGACGCCTATTATTTGATGGAAAAGATTGCTGAAAAAGCGCCGGTTGGGTCGAATGGTCTCCTGGCGCTGTTTGCCAACCTCTTTAATACGAAAAATTGGGTTCATGGTCCATCGGCATTTATGGGGTTTGATGTTACGTCACCACAAGGTTTCGGTAAGAAGGAATTTATCCGACGGATTGAGGAGGACGCCACATTCCAGACCCTCGGAAATTTCAGGAACATCTGGGACGCAGCCGGGTTTGATGCGCCCACCTCTCAGGAGGTGGTTTTTGCCGGGGGCGCGTCTAAAGGCTTTCTGTGGCCTCAGATACTGGCCGATGTCATGGGTGCAAGGATAAAAGTCCCGGTGGTTAAAGAGGCCACCGCCCTGGGGGCTGCAATCTGTGCAGGGGTCGGTATTGGACTGTACTACACCCTATCCAGCGCTGCCAAAGAACTGGTGGCATGGGAGAAGGTATTTGACCCTGATCCAAAGAATCATACGGTTTATCTGGAACTCTATGAACGGTGGCAAGTGGTTTACCAGCGTGCGCTTGAGATGGTTGAAAAAGGTGCTGTAGAACCTTTGTGGAGGGTAGCCGGTACCTAGCTAGGCACCGTTGTTACCTGGTCAAGGCTAGGTCTCGAATGATTAGGGGCTGCCAAGGAACTGGAGAAAGAGGGCATTACTTCGCAGGAAATTGATCTTCTTACGCCAAAACCGATGGGCACAAGGGCGGTGGTTCTTTATCTGGCTTTTTTCAGGATGCTCGTTAACTCATCAACCGTCAATTCCACAGGATTCCCTTTCATGCTGCTTGCATTTTTGGATTTCTCCACCACCTTTGAGACGTCCTCTTCTTTCATTCCAAACTCAGCCAAGGGGGGGACCACTAAATCCTCACAGAGTTCTTGAACCCATCTAAAGCCGTCAGGGGCCTTGGCCTCTGGTGATCCCGTCACAATTCGCGCCACCTCATCATATCGGACCATTGCCGGAGAAACAGGGGAACGGGCCTGCAGGGCATTTACATTGGCCTCCATGACATAGGGTAATAGCCGGGCGCACACAACGCCGTGCGGGGCAGAGAACATCCCCCCCAAGGGGCCTGCAAACCCATGGACCGCTCCCAATTTTGCATTTGCCAGACCTAATCCCCCAAAGAGACTTGCCAGTGACATGTCCTCGCGCGCGACCCGGTCACTTCCGTCTTTGTATGCCTTTCGCAAAGAACGCGCAGCCCTTTTCAACCCTTCAAGACATATACCGTCTGTCAAGGGATTCGACTTATTGGAAACGTAAACTTCAAGGAGCTGGGTAAATGCATCTAGGCCGGTACTGGCAGTTATGGATGGCGGCATGGAGTGGGTGAGTACAGGATCGATAAGCGCGAGCCTGGGCAACATGAAGGGGCTCCGCATACTCACCTTGACTTGGTGTTCAGGTGAATCCAGTACGGCGTTACGTGTTACCTCTGCGCCCGTTCCGGCCGTGGTTGGAACCGCGATATAGGGTGCTGAGGGCTGGGTCAGTTGGTTCCCTTCACCGATAACCTCGAGATAGTCCATCAATTCACCGCTGTTTGTCAAAAGCGCTGCGATGACTTTTCCCGTATCCAGGACACTTCCCCCGCCAACGCCAATAACCAGGTTGCACGCTGCCTCGCGGGCGTGTCTCACACCGGAAAGGGCCACGTGTGTTGTGGGCTCGGTGGACACATTGAAGGTGACGTAGTCTATGTTGCCCTTTTTCAATTTTTCTAATAAGGGTCTGGCGCGTTCACCCGGATGATCGGTCACGACAAAAGCGCGACTTCCCAAATCCTGTGCCAATTGTGGAAGCTCACTAACCGTGTCTGATCCGAAAATTATGTTTGTAGCTGTCGCAAATTCAAATCGCATAATTGAAATCTCCCCCAAGAAAAATGTTCGTCTGTTTGTTTGAAGATGTGTAACATCTATTGTTTGCGCTGACATGCTTGTATCATGAAATTCCTTCAGAGTGAACATTTTTCTTGAACATCCTGGCAAAAGTATTTTATGGTACGAGTACACCTTCTAACCTGGTTCGCAGGGTAACCACAGACATCCCTGGCTGCACCGTTCTATACGGTGAAGAATTGACCGAAGGCTGTAACGGATTCTGGGTCCATCCCAGGATGGGATAAACTGCTGAAGCGAGGCGGAACTCCGCGTTGAAAGTGATCTTTCAAAAAGCAACCGAGCCCCATTCCCGAGACCTTCGGGGATGCTTCACCAGGACTTAGGGCTTGCGCAAAAATAACTTAGCAGAATTGGCGCCCAGATTTGGGTCAGATTTGGCTGCGCCGATTGAGCAAAACCACAGAAATAGTAGTACTATTTAGAGGATTTTGCGATTGAGGCGCGGCCGAAGATGACCTGAAGATGGGATGCAAAAATGTAAAGTTATTTTTGCGTAAGCCCTTATTGAGAAGTTAGAGGAACTGCTCTTGGCAAAGCGGTTACGGGTTTTAGGTTTTCCTTTTCGGGAATAATATTGTAATAATGCGTTGGGATGAAAAGGAGGCAGTATGGATTCAAAACAGTATATCATGACCCTTGATGCAGGCTCAGGGAGTGGGAGGGCGGTCCTGTTTGACACCGACGGAAAAGAAGTCTCTTTCGCCCAAAAAGAATGGCTCCCGAAGACGATTCCCGAATACCCGGGATCTTATGTCTTTGATACAACCGAGGCATGGGAGATTTTAGGGGTTTGCATTCGCGAGAGCCTTAAGAAAGGAAATGTGGATGCCGGTGATGTCATTGGGGTTTCAGCCACAAGCCAGCGGGAAGGCTTTGTTCTTTACGACAAGGATGGCAAGGAGATATGGGCGTGTCCCAATGTAGATTCTCGTGCGGTAGACGAGGTCGTGGAGATGCTCGAAATGGACATTGTGGAAAAGATATACGGCATCGGAGGGGATTGGCTCAACATTATAGCACCCCCTCGCTTCAGATGGATTAAGAAACATGAGCCTGAAATCTTCGCGCAGGCGCAGCATATGAACATGCTCAGTGACTGGGTCCTCTTTAAACTATCGGGCAGATTTGTCACAGACCCTTCGGTGGGATCAAGTTCGGGGATGTTTAATCTGAGGAAACGGAACTGGTCCGACGAAATCATCGACATGTGTGAACTGCCAAAGGGAATATACCCTGAAGTTTTTGAGTCAGGAACACCCATCGGTGAGGTCACCAAAGAGGCAGCGGCTTTAACGGGCTTCAGGGAAGGGACCCCCGTTATTGCCGGTGGAGCCGATACACAACTGGCGCTTCTTGGAGTCGGGGACATAACGCCCGATGTCTGGTCCATTGTTGCGGGCACCTTCTGGTTGACCACCGTGGTGTGGGATGAACCCCTCATAGACCCAAAGTGCCGTCCACGGACGTTGTGCCATGCGGTTCCTGGCCAGTGGATGACAGAAGGGGTTGGATTCCTTATTGGACAGCAGGCGCGTTGGTTTAGGGATGGCTTCTGTCAGGAAGAGATACAACGGGCTGAGAAAGAAAATGTGGATCCCTATTTTTTGATGGAGAAACTGGCGGAACCTGTTCCTCCCGGTGCCAATGGCATTATTGGCCTGTTTTCCGATTACCATAATTCCAAATTCTGGAAACATGCCGCACCCTCCCTCTTGAACTTCGATGTCTATAACCCACTCCAATCAGGAAAACCTCAGTCCATTAGGGCCATCTGGGAAAGCGCGGCCTATACAGCCTACAAGAATTTTCTGGTGCTCACTGAATTAACCGGAAAGAGCCCCAATGAAATTACCTTTTGTGGCGGTTCCTCCAAGGGTTTTCTGTGGCCACAGATCATAGCAGACGTCTTTGGAGTTGATGTGAAGGTGCCGGTTGTCAAGGAGGCCACATCTTTTGGATGCGCCATGTGTGTGGGGATTGGTGCCGGGCTCTTCAAGAGTCCTCAGGATGCCGTGGAAAAATGGGTCGAGACGGAAAGGGTGTTCCACCCCGATGCGAAGGCCCACGAGGCGTATAAGAAGTGTTTTGAGCGATGGAATGAGGTCTATACAGAGGTTATGAATATCGTGAACAAGGGACTCCTGACGCCCATGTGGAG
Organism: Desulfobacteraceae bacterium; assembly: GCA_016783065.1. Taxonomy (GTDB): domain Bacteria; phylum Desulfobacterota; class DSM-4660; order Desulfatiglandales; family Desulfatiglandaceae; genus JABMQV01. Next base: position 31,094 of record JADHXI010000001.1, read on the forward strand.
AGCGCCGGGCACATGAGGGATTTTTCCACCCGGACCTTCTAAAATGTCAGAGGAAGCTTTAAAATTAGAAAATTGGGAAAACCCAAGACACGGGGGTAGGATGAACAAAAACAAATGGACCATACTGGTCATCGGAGACCGATTTCTGAGGAACGAGCTCTTTGAAAAGGCTATTAATGAGCAACTGGCTGATCTCCAGATTGATGTCTCCTATAAATTCATGGAAAATACCTGGCCAGATGAACCGTTTTATACCATTGAGGAGGTCCATGAGGCTGTTGGTGATGTGGATGAGATTATTCAACGGGTGGGTGATGTGGATATTATTGTCACCGACCTTGCACCCATAACCAGACGTGTCATCGAATCTGCTCCGAGATTGAAACTGATTGGGGTGACCCGGGGAGGGCCGGTCAACGCCAATGTTGCGTTTGCTGCGGAAAAGGGCATCCCTGTAGTCAACGTACCGGGGCGGAATGCCACTGCGGTTGCAGAATTTACCCTGGCCATGATTCTTTCACACGTCAAAAAGATTGCAGAATGCCATGCGGATATGAAAAAAGGCATATGGCGCGGTGATTGCTACCGATATGAACGGGCCCCCATGGAAATACGTGGACAGACGGCGGGTCTGGTTGGGTTCGGAATAATCGGTCAATTGGTGGCACCCATACTCATGTCTTTGAGAATGAGGGTGATCGCATCAGATCCTTACGTTCCTTCAGACGTCTTTAAAGAACTCAAGGTGGAAATGGTAGATCTTGAGACCCTGTTGAGGGCATCTGATGTGGTGAGTCTTCATGCAAGGGTTACCGAAGAGACAACAGGCATGATCGGCGAAAAGGAATTGAGAATGATGAAGCCCTCTGCCTGTATCGTCAATTCCGGGCGTGGACCCCTTATGGACTATAAGGCCCTTTATCGGGCACTTAAAGAAGGCTGGATTGCCGGAGCCGTACTTGATACGTTTGATGTGGAGCCCATTGACAGCAGTTACCCCCTCCTGGAATTGGATAACTTGACGCTCACGCCCCACATCGCGGGTTCCAGTAAAGAAACAGCAACCAATTCATGCAAGAGAGTTGCGCAGGAAATCCGGCGATTCATATCAAATGAGCCCCTGGAATGTTGTATCAGTAAATGAAAAGGCCTGAACCCATGACCCTGTCTAAAGATGTCATCATGGAAAACGCAGTGCAATACCTCATTTCCGGGTATAACTGCGCCCAAACCACCCTATTATGTTGTCAAGAACTCCTTGAGATTCGTAACGATGATGTTCTAAAAAGCGCCACCGGATTTGGGGGCGGAATGGGAAATCGTGGGGAAATTTGTGGCGCCGTGTCAGGAGGTGTAATGGCCCTGAGTCAGAAATTTGGCCGCGTTGAGCTTTCTGAAGAAGAAGCAAGGCGTAAGGAATATACCTATGAATTGGTCTCGGCATATTTGAATAAATTCAAGGAATTTGAAGGATCACTGTATTGCAGAGACATCCTGGGAGTTGATATCTCAGACCAGGATAAAAGAAAAGCCTATTGGACAGTGGAAAACCGGCGCAAATGCGGTGAAGGACCAGTGGCGAAGGCATTGGAGATACTTTATTTTATATTTGAACAGGATAAAATTTCAAAAACAAAATAAGGAGGATTTATTGATGGATGGACTAGGAATTATTGCAGAACTCATGGCTGTAGCTGCCCGTACCGCTCCCAAGAGCGGAGGGATTGACGACATTGAAATCAAGATTGTGGACGGCCCTGATTTAGCCAAACTTGGAGATGAGATGGTCGCATACGGTGAGCGCAACGGTTTAAAGAACTTTGATCGTGATGGGGGAAATGTGAAGGCCTCGGGGGCCGTTGTCCTCATTGGTGTGAAAACTGCCAAACCCGGGGGGCTCAACTGTGGTGCATGCGGGTATTCCGATTGTAAGGGCTTGACGAGCGCCCCACAGGCCGATGTTCAGTTCGCCGGCCCGAACTGTGCATATAAGCTGCTGGATTTGGGTATTGCCCTTGGCTCGGCGGTGAAGACAGCTTCTCTTATGAACGCAGACAACCGTATTATGTATCGTATTGGCGCCGTTGCCCGGGAAATGAAACTGATGGATGCCGCCGTAATCATGGGTATCCCCCTCGCTTCGACGGGAAAAAACATCTTTTTCGATCGCAAGTAAAGGTACAGCAGGAACAGGGTCTCAAAAATGTGAGGTATGGCTGGGGCGGCGGGTATCTCTTTCGGAGGTCCCCCGGACTGGCCTCAGGACCGTGGATGGGACGTTAAAAAGTGGCGATGCCTTGGGAGTGGACCTGTTTACTAATCGGAAGTGTGTTCTTTTTGGAAAACAGGCTTCTGAAGAGGAGAGGTGGCCGAGGCAGCTGTCTGGCTCTGCTCAGAGGCAGGGTCCTATGTTACAGGTCACAGCATGGTGGTTGATGGTGGTAAGATAGCATAGTGGTCTGTCTGAAGAGTAGCAGACAAGCCGGGAAAAGGGTCCCATAGTCATACTATAGACCCTAAGCTAAAGTTTTTGGAAACGATTTGAAAGGAGAAACGGAAATATGACAGGAACTGACGAGAAAGGCAAGGAATTGATGAACGGATACGTGGGAGTCAAGTTTGATGCAATCAAACTTGATGAGGAGTTGCCTCATGGCTTTGATGAGATTTTTCCGCTTTTCAAAGAATGTGCGGATCTCGCAAGTAAACACAGCATGGTCCCTCAAAATGCCGGCAATTTCAGTATGAGGTTCGCTGATGGGATGGCCATTACGGCCTCGGGTGCAAATCTGGAAGTCCTTGAAGAGGAAGAAGTCATATTTGTTAGAGAGTGTTCGGTTGAGGCGTTGAAGGTCACGTATATTGGTGAGAGAAAACCCTCCGCTGAAACACTTCTTCACTACTTGATACTCCAGTGCAGGCCCGATGCGAATGCATTGGTTCACGTCCACAATATTCCTTCATCAGAGGTGCTGGCTGGGAAAGTCAGGGAAACCCCTAAGGAAGAACCTTACGGATCACTGGCTTTGGCAAAAATAACGTGTGATACCCTTGGAAAGGATCAGGGCCCCATCGTGATGAAAAACCATGGGTATGCGGCAGTGGGATCAGATTTGATGGAGGCTGCCCAATTGATTGTTGAAACGCACCTGAAGCTTTAGGGCGGGGGCAGAAAAAAGTTTTTCTCTGTATTCGCAACAGTTTTATGATGGGAAGCACGCACTGAGCGCCCTTCCCATCATACATTTATTCTACTATTTCCATTTCTCGACTAATTCTTCATATTTCATGGTTTTGGGTTTTTCTCTTTCCTTTATTTCAGGCCATGGTGCTCCCGGATTCTTGGATTTGTCCAGCCAGAACTCCTTTGGCATTATAGGATTGAGAACGGGATTGTAGTTGGGAAGTCTCATCTTGCCCATGAGAACGTCCATGTCCTCGGCCAGGTTGTTCATCGCCTCCTCAGCGGTGATGTCACCGTTAAGGGCCGGCCCAATGTTCTTCCACCATTGTTCCGCCAGTAGCGGGTAGTGCGGCACATTTACGCCGGAGTCCGTGTACAGTTTTTCATATTTGGATCGGTAAAACTCGATAACACCACCCCATTTTCCCATCCGCTCTGACACGTAGGGATGGAATATACTGGATTTCCGGATGGGTCCGTTACCATAGAGGAACTTTTTGAGTTGAACGGTTTTGGAGACGCAAAACTGGGCCCAGAGCCATGCTGCATCACGATTCTTGCCTTTTACGTTCTTGGGAATCGTCCATGCGCCGCAGTCCTGATATCCCACCTTCATTCCTTCCTGCCAGTACTTCCCGTGGGGAACAGGGGCTACCCGCCAGTTGAGGTTCCCCGCAGCATCGACCATGGGAGGCTTATGAAATCCAGGGTCCCAGAGCCCAACGATATAGTAAAAACAGAATTGAGCAATGTCACCGCCCTTGGCATAACCAAGCATCTCCGTGGCGCTTACGGAGTAAACGCTGGGGGGCGCATATTTCTTTGCCCAGGTGAGATATTTGTCTAAGGCATAAATGGACGCGGGGCTGTTTACGGCCCCACCCCGCTCCACAGAAGCGCCGACGGGAATGCGTTGTTCGTTGACGCGGATTCCCCAGTCATCAACGGGAAAGCCATTGGGAAGACCTTTGTCAGAAGCGCCTGCAATGGAGAGCCATGCGTCGGTAAAGCGCCAGCCAAGGTCCGGTCCCTTTTTCGCGAAATCAAAGTGACCCCATCGTTTCTTTCCGTCAATAACCCGGCCTGTAAAAAATTCCGCAATGTCTTCATAGGCAGACCAATTCAGCGGTACAGCCAACTCGTAGCCGTACTTTTTCTTGAAGGCTGCCTTCAGGTCCGGCCTGTTGAACCAGTCATGACGGTACCAGTAAAGCGCAGAAAACTGCTGGTCCGGAAGCTGTAGTTGATTTCCATCGTAATCCTGGCCGAATTCCAGATTTAGAAAATCGTCCAGATCGAGGTAGGGATCGGTAACAGCCTTCCCCTCCCCAGCCATATATTCGGTCAGATTGACGATAGCACCCGAACGCAAATGCCACCCAACAAGGTCAGCATCATTGATGAAAACGTCATAGAGTTTTCGTCTGGTTTGCACCTGTCGCGCGATACGGTCGACCACATCACCTTCGCCAATGAGGTCGTGTTTCGCGGTAATGCCCGTAATTTCCTGGAAGGCCTTTGTGAGGATATCATGTTCAAAGACATGGGGAGCTATGGTCTCTGAGCAAGAGGTGATTGTCATGCCACGGTAGGGTTTGGCTGCTTCGGCGAACCATTCCAATTCCTTCCTTTGCTCTTCTTTACTGAAGGCCGACGGCTGGAACTCATTGATCCATTTTTCGATGGCCGCTGCGGTTTTTTCATCAACAGCCGCTTCTACGGGAGAAAGAAAACACGCAAAAGCAAGGCCCAAAATGATAAAACACGCACCGACAGATAGCATCTTTTTTGTCATCTTTATCCTCCTTTGTTATTTGGCAAGATCGATTAGCGACGAATACCTTTCACCACACGCTTCATTCGGTACGGACAGCAATCAGTCGTTTTCACCTCCTTTCCTTTAAAAAATAAGCTTTGTCTCGGGCCTGATGTCTCATTCACCAGTTTGCATTCAAATCCGCTGTTTGGTTATCCCCATTTTGCCAGGACAAAAAACCAAACAGCTGCTATGACCAGCGGTAAGATCATGAGGACGCCTTTAAACAGGCCGATCCAAAGCATGCAGATGCCTATGGTCGATATAATTCCAAGAAAGAGCCGGTCGCCACGTGTAGTCACCATTGGGAGAAACCCCTTACGGCGCACACAGGGCCGGTACCCTTCCCAGATACTCATACCAATAAGGGTAAAGAAAAGCGCCAAAAAAAAGATTGCACTCGGAAGGCTCCACTGCATCCATCTGACTTGTTCTTCCAGCCATTCCATTGCTCACACCCTCCCCAAGGAAAAGCCTTTTGCCAAATAATGTCTCACAAAATAGACAACGAAAATACCCGGGAGAATCATCACCACGGTCAGGGCCGACATCAATCCCCAGCGGGTCCCTTCAACGGCCTGCTGGGCCACCGCGATGGTTACCACCATGGGTTTGGCAAGGGGACCCGTCAGTGTTTTGGCGATGATCATCTCCACCCAGGAGAAGGTGAAGACAAAAAAGGCGGCGACCCCAATCCCGGGGGCGATCAGCGGAAAGAAAACTTTGCGAAAAAAACGGAAGAAGCTGAAACCGTCGATGAAGGCCGTTTCATCGATCTCTTTTGGAATGGCGGACATGAAGCCTTCAAGGATCCAGACGGCCAACGGAATATTAAAAAGGCAGTGGGCGAGGGCCACCCCCAGATGCGTGTCGAAAAGCTTGAGGGTAAAATAGAGTTCTGTAAACGGGATCATGAATATCGCTGCAGGCGCCATACGGTTTGTAAGCAGCCAGAAAAAGAGGTGGTTGCTTCCGCGGAATTTCCACCGTGAAAAAGCATAGGCCCCGGGGATTGCGGCAAGAAGTGTGATGACCACGTTCAGACACACATAAATGATAGAATTGATGAGGCTGTCCGTCCATATGGGATTGGTGAATATTTCGATATAATTAGCAAATGTGATCTCTTTTGGAAAGAACGTGGTCATGGTAAAGATCTCATTTTCGGTCTTGAGAGAGTTTACGATCATCCAGTAAATGGGGAACATAAGGAGTATGTAGAAACAGACAAGGAAGATGATTCTTTTTTTCATCGCTTTATTCCTTTCCCCAGGTTGGTCATTATGGTGTAGAAAATAAAACAGCAGACTACCACAATGTACAGATAGGCGATTGATGCGGCCCCTGCATAGCCCAATTCGTAAGATTCGGCCTTTCTTGCAACGTATTGATTGAGATAGGTGTTCCAGTTGCCAGGTCCACCTCCCGATATGATGAAGGGTTCTGCATAGATCATGAAGGAGTCCATAAAGCGCAGCAATAGTGCAATAATCAAGACGGCTCGCAGCTTGGGCAGGGTGACATACCTGAAGGTCTTCCAGGCCGAAGCGCCATCGATGGCCGCAGCCTGATAGAATTGATCAGGGATTGCCACCAATCCGGCATAGGAAAGCAAAACCACCAGTGGAGTCCAGTGCCACACATCCAGGAAAAAAATCGTAAGGACTGCATCCACGGGGTTTTGCGTGACCCGGTATGAATAATCAAATACATAGGAGAAAATCTTACTTATTATCCCCACCTCGTACACCGTCATGATCCGCCATAGGAGCCCCACCACCGTGTGCGGTATCAGCAGCGGAATTCCCAATAAGACCAGGCACACCACTACTGATTTGCCACTCTTTGGCAGTTGCATGGCAATGAGGATTCCCAAGGGAATCTGGACCAGCAGAACACAAAAACTGAATAGGAACTGACGTCTGAGAGCGCCCAGGAAGTCAGGATCGGTGAATACTTCAATGTAGTTATTAAGACCCGCGAATTCCGGTGCGGAACCAGCGAAACTGTAATGCAGCGAATAATTGATGACCGCCATAATGGGGACAAGCGCGTTCAAAGCCACAAGCAACAAGACGGGTGCAACGAAAAGCCAGGCTCTGTTCTTCATTCACGTTACCTCCTGGAAATCTCCCTGCCCGATTACTCTCACGGTCCTTGAACCGGACAGTCTTTTTAACCCTGAAGCCGTTTGTTGAATCAGGTGTCTGAATTCGCGCCGTGAATCAGACCAATCTCACATCCTTGTGGAAGATTCTCGACTTGTCTTCCGGAAAATTTACCCAAACGTGATCCTCCTCAGACACGTTCATGTCTTCTGGAGCGCGGCTCTTTATCTCAACGTCATTTGAGTTCAAGGTCAAGATTTTGTAAGGCCCCAGACTTTCGATGGCTGTTACCGTGAAAGGATGCCACTTCTCTTTTCTGGGCGCGCTTATTTGAACGAATTCAGGTCGAATTCCAAACTGAAAGCTGGATCCGTGGGTCAGAGCGAGTTTGGATCTGATTGCTTCAGAAATAGGTATGACAATATTTCCTGACTGCAGCCCTGCATCCGTAAGGACGCAGTCAAACAAATTCATCCCGGGAGTGCCGATAAAATACCCGATGAAAGGGCTGTTGGGATCAGCGTACAATTGCTCCGGCGACCCCGTTTGAACCAGTTGACCCTCCTTAACAACCGTAACGTGATCGGCAAAGGTCAATGCCTCGTGCTGATCGTGCGTTACGTAAATCATGGTGATCCTAAGTTCCTTCTGGACTTCCCTGAGTTTCCTTCGAAGCCCCCACTTCTCTTTGGGATCAATGACCGTCAAAGGCTCATCAAGCAGAATGGCTGCCGTGTCCTCTCTCACGATTCCCCTTCCCAGGGAAACTTTCTGCTTTTCAGCAGGGGTGAGGGATCCTATAGGGGCCTTTAACTTGTCATCCAGATCCAGCATTTCGGCGATGGTCTCGATTCTTCTGCGGATATCTTTTTTTGATACCCCTCGGTTTTCGAGGGGAAATTCCAGATTGCCGTAAACATTCATGGTGTCATAAACCACGGGGAACTGGAAGACCTGTGCCACATGCCTTTCTTTGGGCATATAGCCTGTGACGTTCTTGTCGTTGAATAGGACGGTTCCGTTTGTGGGTCTCAGCAGGCCTGAGATGATGTTCAGAATCGTTGTTTTGCCACACCCAGAGGGGCCAAGCAGTGCATTGGCCGTACCATCTTCCCATAAAAGGTCCAGGTCTTCGACCACAAAACCCTCTGTTCCCACACACTCGTCCGGAATGGACATTTTCTCCGCATCCTTTTGGGAAAAGGTATAGGAGTGGTAAATGGACTTCAATGCTATTCTTGCCATGATGGCCTCCCGCATGCCCAGGCAGGCTGGGTGTAGTTGCTAATTTCAGTCTTGATGCGTCTTGGCAATTAATCTGCCATCATCTTTGTCATAAACAAAAAACCGACGTGGATTGACATATACCGTTATATCGGTATCAATTGTATAGGTCCCCATCCCCTGGACCAGTGCAATCAGGGGAAAACCGTGATGGTGTAAATGTAATTCAGTGTCCGAGCCAACGACCTCCGACAGTTCCACAGTGGCCTGAATGGGAAGGGTGTAGACACCGCTTTCCACAGTATTGAGCCCATGGGCGCGAATACCTAACAAGTAGCGGTCCTTTATCAAGAGGTCGCGAAATTCATCCACATCTATCATCAATTCATCTGAGGCCTTGAAAAAAAGCCTTCCGTCTCGGGTCATTTTTCGGCACTCAAAGATGTTCATGGCTGGATAACTGAAGTAGGCCCCTACCTCGGTGGAGCAGGGGTTGTGGTAGACGTCGTCCGCCAGCCCGTACTGAATCAATCTCCCCTCATGTAAAAAACCCACGTATGTGGAGAGAGACAAGGCATCCACCGGTTCGGGTGTTGCAAAGATAACCGCGCCGCGCTGGCGACGTCGGAAAATCTTCTTGAGCTCCAGCCGAAGTTCTTCACGCAATTTATAGTCCAGGTTGGTCAAAGGTTCATCAAGAAAAATATAATCAGTCTCTTTGACGATGGACCTGGCTATGGCCAGCCGCTGTTGTTGCCCGCCACTGAGTTCTGATGGGTGCTGGCCGAGAAGCGTCCCAATTTTAAGAAGGTCTGCACACTCCCTGACCCTCTTGTCAATCTCTCCCTTTGTAAGCTTGGCTTTGGATACCCTCAAGGGAGAGGCAATGTTTTCGTAGACCGTCATGGACGGATAGTTGACAAAATGCTGGTAGACCATGGCGATGTTTCTCTCGCGCACAGTCAGATTTGTCACGTCCTTACCGTCATAATAGATCTTGCCCTTATCCGGCTTGTCGATTCCGGCCATCACCCGAAGCAAGGTTGTCTTACCATGTCCGGATGCAGCCAGGAAAGTGCAGAAGTCACCATCTTTAATTTCCAGGGAAACATCATCCAGTGCCGCCTTGCCTTCAAAAAGTCTGGTTACGTTCTCAACGATGATGCCCATAAGACCCAACTCCTGTGGTAACCTTGGAAGAAACTCTCTCGCTTTCGTTTTTGGCAGCCCCCTGACATATGGTATCAGAGCATGTAGTTTATCCGCCTCCACCTCATGATTATGAAAATGGAAGCGGATTCTTCTGTCAAGCTTTTTTTAGACCACCTATCTTTGGGAAACTGTAACTCCTGGACATGCCTTTTCTATTATTCCATTGATCCACTAAAAAGGATCGCTGTTTCTCCGCCTGATATAAATCTGGTCTACGGCGACGTGATCGGAAAGAGAGAGCATGAAAATAACGGTCAAAGCTATGTCTTCCGGTCGAATGAGATCAACCTTCTCAATGTCCGGCCGGGCATATGCAATCAGTTCGGTGTCAACCGATCCAGGAAGAATTGCAGAGACCCGGATATTATGTTTTTGAGCCTCAATTGAAAGAGCCTTTGTGATCCCCATGATTCCGTGTTTGCTTGCACAGTATGCCGATTGTCTCGGGTATCCTCTGAAGCCTGCGACGCTGGCGATGTTGATGATATAGCCGTTCTTGTTTGGTATCATTGCCCTCATGGCTCTTTGACAGCAGAGAAATGTCCCGCGCAGATTAACGCTCATGACCTGGTCAAAATCACCAATTGGGAAATCGACCACCTCTTTGAAAATCCCGGTTCCGGCGTTATTAACAATGATATCCAGTTTATTGAATGTGGTATCAATTTTTTCGAATAGCAAGTTGACATCCTTTTCATCGGATATGTCCGCCGGTATCAAAATGGCCTTGCCTCCGGCTTGGATAATCTCCTGCTCAACTTCTTCAATCTGTCTGACAGTTCTCGCACAAACGACGACTTGTGCTCCGGCATCTGCCAGCGCAAGACTAATGCTGCGTCCAATGCCGCGGCCTGCCCCGGTCACAAGGGCTATCTTACCATCAAGGCGAGGTGGCATCTTTAACCTACTCAGTTAGTGCCTGAACGAAAACCCTGTTCAGGCACGATTTTAGATTTTAGATTTTAGATTAATGGAATTAATGGAATCAATTCCAACTAACTAAAACCTCATGATTGATGTTGGGTTCGTTTTCATTTCGAGGTTTTCGTTCGGACACTATTTATATGTCCAAAAGGCCTGATCAATTGCTGGCATAGACTCCCCTCATGATATCTGAGGGATCCGGGTCGTGACACTCATTTTCGCAATAGCGGATGGACTCCTCGATTTCATCCGCCACCTGCTTTTCCACGTCCAAACAGCCGTGCTCCGTGAGAATTCCTTCATCGATCAGTTCGTTCTTAAACCTTACAATGGGATCACTTTTCTCCCCTTCGAGTCTTTCCCCATCCGTCCGATAGATATCCGCATCGCTGATGGAATGGCCCGTCCACCTGTGGACCATACACTCTATGAGGGAGGGGCCTTCCCCATTTCTGGTCCTTTCAATTGCCTTTTCGGTCACCTCATAAACGGCGCGTACATCATTTCCATCCACGGTGACACCCGGTATTCCATATGCCTGGGCGCGATCCGACAGGGATTGAATTCGGGTGGATTTCTTGGCTGAGACAGACATTGCATAGCCATTGTTTACAAGCTGAAAGATAACAGGCAAGTTCATCACGGCTGCCATGTTGAGGCCTTCGTGGAAGTCACCTCTATTTGAGGCGCCATCTCCAAAAAAGCATTCCACCACAGCTCCATTTCCGTCCCTATCCAGGGCAAGTCCAACACCTGCAGCCAGGGGAATCGCAGACCCGATAATTCCGGGACCAGGAATAATGCCCTTTGAAAGATCTCCATACATATGAGACCCTGTGGGTGCTCTTCCCCCTTCAATGCCCTCCTTCTTTGCGTAATACCCCGCCATCAGATCTTTAAGGCCCATCCCTTTGATCAATTCGGGGAGTTTCCCCCGGTGAATGAGGGTGATACAATCCTTCTCCTGTAAACCGTAAGCGGCCCCCACATTGGCTGCTTCTTGTCCGATGCCGGGATGATGGTGCCCGCGCAGTCTGCTCTCTCTGAAAAGAACCGTTATCTTTTCCTCGAGCCTCCTGCCCAACACCATCCAGTAAAGCATTTTCTGTAAATCATTGTTCGAGAGTTCCATCCCATTTCCTCCAGAAAACCATCATGTTCATTGTGCTACAGAAATCCCGCCCCATTGAACTCAGATGAGTGTCGCCATGTCCCTTTATAAATAATTCCAGGTCATGAAGGCAGGACCATGAATTACATTTTACTCCATCTCATATGGTATATTAATACTTGAAAAGCCCCTCAACGCATGCTTACCATGAGCCTGTTTAGATCTTCCAGGTGAGCCTTCACTTCTCTCATAAATCGGGCACCAGGTCCTCCATTGACCACCCTGTGATCAAAGGAGCATACGATGATCATTTTCTTTCTAATTGCTATTGTCCCATCAATCACAGAGGGTACCTCCCGTACAGCCCCTAACGACATAATCGTGGTCTGTGGCTGAAGAATAATGGGAGTGCCATACATGATACCATAAACACCCGCATTTGTAATGGTGATAGTCCCTCCGGTTATGTCTTTCGGTTCAAGTTTGTCATTCCTTGCCTTTGATATTATTTTACGTACCTCTTCCCCTAATTGCAGTATCGATTTATCCTTGACGTCCTTGACCACAGGAACAAGCAGTTTCTCACCCAGATCCACCGCAACGCCTATGTTCAGGGCATCTTGAACAACAAACCCGTCTTCATAGCAATATGCATTAACCTCAGGTATCAAGTCGATACCGACCTTTATCGCTTTCATTATAAACGGAAGGTATGTAAGCCGTGGTTGATCTTCCCGGGACTTGCTGGCCGCAATCATTTGGGATAAATCGGTCACATCGATCTCAACCGCATTATTATAATGGGGAACCTCCCTGACACTCATAGTCATTCTGTCTGCAATGACTTTTCGCCATCCAACAAACTTGACCTTTTCTCTCCCCTCTGTCTTCCGGGAATCTTTGGCTTTGACACCCGTACCGGGTGTATCCGGTTCAACCCGAGATTTCTTCTCAATGAATTTAAGGACATCGGCCTTTACGATTCTTCCTTTTGGTCCGCTGCCTGAGGATATTTCAGCCAGATCTACGCCGTGAGCCCGCGCAATGGCCTTCGCCGTGGGCGAAACCCTCCTTTTCTTTGCAGGTCTGCCAGCAGAAGGGCCTTCCTCTGCCTTTCCCTCTTGACTCGTGGCAGTTACATCAAACTCCCTGGCTTGTCCTGGCCCTTTGGCTCCTCTTATTTCCTCGGGAATAACTTCCCCGTCTTCTCCAATGACACCCAGAACGCCGCCAACGGGCGCGGTTTCCCCTTCCTGATAAAAAATCCCTCTTAAGACCCCGGAACCTTCGGCAGGGATCTCCACATTTATCTTGTCAGTTTCAACAGTTACGACGGCTTCACCCAGCTGAATCTCTTCTTCAAGGGACTTGAGCCATTTGGTCACAACGGCCTCCGTTATGTTAAACCCCGCTTCCGGCACCTTTATCTCATACATGATCATTCTCCTGCCGAAAACGTGAGGATTTCTCTGGCTGCCTTCACGATCTTGTCCGCATTGGGAAGGTAGAATTGCTCCATCTCAGGAGAGGAGGGAATCGGGCAAAACAAGGCCCCCACGCGCTTGACAGGACCGTCTAGGAAATCTATCCCCTTGTCCGCCAACAAGGCAGCAATTTCTCCGCCAAATCCGCCGGTCGTCGGCGCTTCATGTACAATTACCGCTCCCCCTGTTTTCTCAACGGAGTTCAAAATGATCTCCTCATCCAGCGGCAAAATGGTCCTGGGGTCCACCACTTCGGCACTGATGCCCTCTTTCTCCAAGATCTTGGCTGCCTCAAGGGCTTGCTGGACCATTGCGCCCGTGGCGATGATGGAAATATCTTCTCCCTCCCGTTTCACGTCGCCCCGGCCGATGGGGGTCAGATATTCCTCTTCAGGGACCGGGCCCTTGAGCCTCTTATAAAGGAACTTATGTTCCATGAACAGCACCGGGTCATTGTCCCTTATGGCCGACTTGAGCAGCCCCTTTGCATCCGCCGGTGTTGAAGGCATCACGACTTTCATACCCGGGATATGGGCAAACCATGCTTCCAGACTCTGGGAATGGTGCAGTCCTGCTCCAACCCCCGCGCCATAGGCGGTCCGATAAACGATGGGGACATCAGCATGCCCTCCCAGAACCCACCTCATTTTGGATGTGATGTTGACCATATGGTCAGCGGTTAGGGGAAGAAAATCGCCGAACATGATTTCTGCAATAGGTCGGTACCCCATCAGGGCAGCCCCACCAGCACATCCCGCTATGGCAGACTCAGAAAGAGGGGTGTCAATCACCCGTTTCTCACCAAATTTTTCCAGAAGACCTCGGGTAGCGCCAAACACACCGCCCCCGCCATAACCAATTGCAATGTCTTCACCCATGATGAAGACCTTCTCATCACGTTCCATTTCCTCGATCAGTGCCTCGTTAATGGCTTCAATGTATGTTATCTCTCTCATGAAAAATCCCTCCCTTTAGAAAAATCTCCCTGGCGGTCCTTGGTGTAATGATTTAGTAGAGTTTGGGCACCGCGGCTTCAAAAATTTTCTTAGAATGCTCATCTGCCCGCCTCTTGTTTCTTACAGCCATCATGGTATAAAGCACATCAATGACAGAGAGGTGCTCGATCCTTGAGGCCAGAACATCGTTGCGGAATCGGGTGTCCTTGGATCTCGCAATCAGTTTAATATCCACCATTTTTGCAAAGTATGAACGCGGATTGTTGGTCACCCCGATGGTTGTGGCTCCCAGGTTTTTCCCGATTTTGATTACATCGATGAGATCACGGGTGTCGCCTGAGCGGGAAAAACCCAGAAGAACGTCTTTAGGGGTCATCAATGAAGCCTTAATGGCTTGAAGATGGACATCGATCACATATTGTGCGTCTATGCCAAAAAAGGCAAGCTTTTCCGCGGCGAATATGGCTGTTGACCGTGAAATCGACAGAGCCATCGCGAGCACCTTTCGAGCATTTTTCAGGGCCGTGAATGCTTTTTCCAGCTCGTCATAATCCAATATCTTCAGCGTATCATCGAGACTTTCGATGGTGATGCTAAAGACCTTGCTCGCGATGGCCTTGGCATCGTCTGTTTTCTTGATCGGCTCGTAGGGTTTGGTGATATGGGTGACGCTCTGGCGGGCAAAGGCCAGCTTGAAATCACGAAATCCGCCATAATCAAGGGTGCGGCATAATTTAAAGATCGTGGTCTCACTCACACCGCTTAGCGAGGCCACATCAGAAATGGTCATGTCCAGAACACGTTCCCCGTTGGCCAGGATGAACTCCGCGGCCTTCCTTTCAGCCGTATTCAGGGAGCGACAAACGGATTCTAGCTTTATGAGACAATCGGGCCTTGCCATTGCCATCCTATTCCTGGGGTTTTTTTAAACTCGATTTCTATGATGAACATATGGCGAATCTATTAGTGTCTGAACGAAAACTGTCTTTTTCGCCCATATCTGCGTCAGACTCAAATTTTAATCCTCGAAATACTCAATGTATTCCTGCGGTTAAAATCTTCGTCTTCCTTGATCTGAACGAAAAATCCTAATTTTCGTTCGGACACTATTTAACCGGCAAACATCATCCTGCCCCTCATGGAGGGCAGAATGACCGCATAGGGTGTTGGGAAATCCGGCTAACGGTATAACCCGTATCCGTGCGCCGCGTTCCGGTGACAAGAGGCGTTCGAGGTCTGGGTCCCAGCAAGTTACGCCCCTTTATTGTGAAAAATTGATGGCGGCGAATTGAGAAATCTGAGCTGGAGTCTTAGACAAATTATTCAGGGCGAATTTCTTGTTTCAGGGTTGAAGGTGTTCATCTACTTGAACTTTCTAACCGGATAGTAAAAATATTTTTTTTTGTCAAGGAAAAAAATAAAAAAACGTTGTACAATCCATCATAAGAAAATATGCTGTCATAAACGGCAGCCCGGCAGCCTCACTTTTCGAATGGCTCCTTGTGTGGGAGTTAAGACTTGGTTTTGCCCGTGCCAATAATTTAGCGACTCTGCGACCCCATTATGAAAGTGTCCATTCATTCACCTCTAACCCGGATAAACCGGAAGTGCTCAAAGTTGAAAGCTAAAAGCAAAAGAAGACGCATCAATGTGGATTTCGGGGTTGGTTCTAACATGGGCCACTTGGAGATCCCTTGATTTTTCACTTCTCTTTTTCCTCTCACAGAGCCCACAGAGATCACAGGGTTTTTGTCTTGCTCGGTGTACTCGGTGAACTCTGTGAGAGATATCATTCGTTTTTCGGGCATGGTAAAATATTTTTTGTGCATCTTGTCCGCTTCTGGCGGATGTACACAAGATTGAATTGATAACTGTCAAACCCGGATAAACTGGAATTGGGAATTCGGCACCATAGATAGTTCGCAGTTTGCCCAGGTTAAGGAGGATCCCCCATGAAACGGAATGCTTCGATGCCGGTTGGTATCTATGAGAAGGCGTTGCCCTCTGGCCTGTCCTGGGAGGGCCGTTTAGAGATGGCCGCGAGAGCGGGATATGACTATGTTGAGATTTCCATAGATGAGAGTGAATCCCGTTTGGCCCGTCTGGACTGGTCGGCCGGACAACGTTCCCAATTGCGACGGGCCATTGCCAATACCAACATCCCGATCATGAGCATGTGTCTCAGCGCACATCGCAAATATCCTCTGGGAAGCGCATCTCAGAAAACTCGTGAGCGAGGACTGGATATTCTTGTAAAAGCCATTGAATTTGCATCGGAAATTGGATTGAGAATCATTCAGGTCAATGGATATGACGCCTTTTATGAACCGAGCAATGAACAAACTCAAGCCAGATTTCTGGAAGGATTGCATCAAGGCATTCAATGGGCAAGTGCGAAAGGAGTCATGCTGGGTCTTGAGAATGTGGACACGCCCTTCGTTGAATCGGTAGAAAAGGCTTTGCATGTTGTCAATGAGCTTAACTCACCTTGGTTTCACCTGTATCCGGATATGGGGAACCTCTTGGCGGCAGGGTATTCTCCCCCCAAGGAGCTACGATTGGCAAAGAACCATTTGATTTCGCTCCATGTCAAGGATGCCAAACACGGGATCGTCCGGGGTGTGCCTTTTGAGAAAGGTGATGTTCCATTTCAGGAAACGTTTCAGGCGCTGGCCGAAATCGGATATGGGGGTCCCCTTACCGTGGAAATGTGGGCGGATCTTAGGGGGGACGCGGACCCGCTTTCTTCGGTGATGGATGCCCATAAATTCATCAAAAGCCTTGTTGATGTTCATTTGGATGCTCACGGCGATAGACCTTGCTGAGCACGCCATGGCATCGCTTCTTTACTTTGAATATGACATAAAGGAGGGGAAACATGATGAAAATGGATGAATTGACATCCAGAGAACGTATCAGGTTGGCCCTGAATCATCAAGAGACAGACCGCATTCCTGTGGATCTGGGGGGGTCTGATTGCACAACGATTACCGTGAAGGCCTATGACAATTTGAAAGAACATCTGGGCTTCAAAGGCGATACCAGGGTCTTCTCACGGCGTTTCCAGACGGTCCTCGTGGCTGAGGAACTGCAGCGTATGCTCCATTGTGACGTTCGCGTCATTCCCTACAGGCCTTCTATCAGGGATCGGGCCAGATCCACCGCTGACATCACCTATACGGACGAATGGGGATTGGATTACCAGAGTGACGGTCTTTATTTCAATATTATCAATTCCCCCCTGAAAAATGCGACTCTCGATGATCTGGAAGGTTATGACTGGCCAGACCCTTCTGACCCCGAGCGGGTCAAAGGGGTGGCCGAAGAGGCCAGGTATTGGCATGATCACTCAACTTATGCCCTTTTGGGGCCAGGCATCGCATGCAGCTTGTTTGAGCAGTGCTGGTATCTGCGGGGTTTTGAGCAGTTCTTTCTTGATCTGGTGGTGGATAAGGCGTTCGCTCATGCCTTGCTCAGAAAGGTCCTTGATATTCGAAAGGTCATGTATGGCCGTTTTCTTGAAGAAGCAGGGAAATACCTCGATGTCATTTATGTGGCCGATGATATTGCCATGCAGTCAGGTCCAATGATGTCCATTGAGATGTTCAGAGAAATGATCAAACCCTATTACAAGGAATATTTTACCTTTCTAAAAGAAAAAACCGAGGCGAAATTGTTATATCATTGCTGCGGGGGAGTTGAGCCTTTTCTTGAGGATCTCATTGAGGCAGGAATTGACATTATCAACCCCGTACAGACGACCGCAGGTGGCATGGACCCCGCCAATTTGAAAGAGAAATATGGCGACAGAATTGTATTTTGGGGCGGTATTGATACCCAGCGTATCCTCCCCAAAGGAACCCCCGGGGAGGTTCAAGAGGAAACCCAGAAGATGCTCCGTATTATGGGAAGCGGCGGGGGCTATGTCCTCGCCGCTGTTCATAATGTTCAGCCCGACACCCCGCCCGAGAACATCATGGCCATGCTGGATACGGCTTTTCAATATCGGAGGTAGGCGGCGTTCTTTGTCCCATCCGAAGAGGCGGCAACGAAATATGTCTTAGCGACGAAGATGCCCCCTGATCCGGTTTTCTTACTTCATGACGATGCCTTGGGATTTTGTGTCTCTTTCTCTCCCCAAACGCTGTTGGGGTTGAGACCTCAAGGGGTCAGCAGGATCTTGATCGCCTCCGAACTCCTGAGAAGCGCGAACGCCTCTTTCCATTCCGTAAGCGGCAGGACTTTGGTAATGAGGGGATCAACATTGATCTTCTGGTTGGAGAGGATTGAGAGCGCCCTTGTCCAGCTCGTCCAGTTGGAACTGGCGCTGAAGTTCACATCCGCCGCCTTCGCCAGGGCTGCATCCCAAGGGAAGGGAACGGATTTTTGGCCTGTAATCCCCAAGGCGCAGACCCTTCCATTGATTCGAACAAGGTCAAAGATCTGTTCGATGGCCGGGGCGGCGCCGCTTGCCTCAACCACCAGATCGGCACCCAGGCCGTGGGTCCACTGGTTTACCTTCTCTACGATGTCTTCCCTCTCAACGTTAAGCGCGTGGTCTATGCCCATCTTTCGAGCAGCCTGCAATCTGATTTTCTCATCCGCATCCGTGCCTGTAATGACCACGGTGCCTGCTCCTTCAGCCTTGGCTACCGCAGCTGCAAGCAGGCCAATGGGGCCGCAGCCCAAAACCACGACGAAATCCTCCGGTTCGACCCTGCACTTCTCACCCAGCCCCTTCATGACGATAGCGATCGGTTCGGTGAGCGCCGCGTGTTCATTAGACACGTTGTCCGGTACGATATGGAGGGATGAGGCCGGGAGGGTGAGGTAAGGCACAAAGCAGCCATGAATTCTGTAGCCGATCGCCCTTTTTTTCGTGCATAATTCCACTTCGCCTCGCTGGCAATTTCGACAGGTGCCGCAACCGCCCTTGTGGGCTTCCGCAACGATTCGATCTCCTACTTTGAAGTCGGTCACATTTTTTCCTGTTTCAGCGATTTCCCCGAAGAACTCATGTCCAAGGATCACGGGTGGATTGCAGTTGAACCGGCCTTCTTCAATGTGCAGGTCGGTGCCGCATATTCCAGCCATCTTGATTTGAATAAGTACCTCGTTTGCTTCTACTTTCGGCTTTTCCACCTCAATGATATCAAGAAATCCCTCCCCGCTATGCGTCTTGGCCAATCCTTTCATATTATTACCTCCCAGTATTTTCGGATTTAAGCGTCTTAATTTTAATCCGTGTATCCCCAAAAGACAAGGCACCTTTGTAAGCCCCCAGTCTTTTTCAGGAAGATCAGGTTAGCTTTGTTTTCAATTCAGGCAATTCCTTGATCTTGGAATCTTTTGAATTCTCACAAATTTTCCAGTTATACGCGACAACAATGAATACCATTTTGTGACCTCCTTGACTGTCACTCATCACAAGGATCTTCTTGAAGTTCCCCTCCGTCGGTTTGAAGCCTTTTCAGAACCCCGCTTGCAAGGTACCACCGCTTACCGAACATGCAAGGAAGTTTGGGGAGCAGTCGATAAGAACTCGCTTTTTCGGGGATGGAAAGGAGGTGAATACCACAGAATCATGGATATCTCCTGGTCACACGAGGCACATCCGATACGGATTTTCGAGGGTCTGCTGGAGATCCTGGATGAATGCCGCGGCCATGGCACCATCCACCACCCGATGATCCGCAGATAGCCCAAGGTACAGAATGGGTCGAATAGCCACTTCTCCCTCAAAGACTACCGGCCTGTCCTTCATTTTTGCCACGGAGAGTATCCCGGTTTCGGGCGGGTTGATGATAGAGGTGAAAAAATCGATATTAAACTGACCAAGATTTGATACGGTGAACGTCCCTCCTTCAAGTTCGTCAAGGGTCAGTTTTTTGGTGCGGGCCTTTTGCATCAGTTCGTTTCTGTCCGTTGCGATCTGGCCCAGTGTCTTTTTATTCACGTTCCTGATGACCGGGACAATCAAGCCCTCTTCCAGCGCCATTGCAAGGCCAATATTTATCTCCTTCTCTATTTTGATCTCCCTGTCTTCGATTACCCCGTTGAACAGGGGGTATTTTTCGATTGTGGTAGCCACCGCCCTGACGATAATATCATTAAAAGAAAGACGAACACCGGTGGTCGATTCAATGGCATCTATAACGGTTTTTCTAAGCTGGATCATTTGGGTCCCATCCACCTCACAGGCAAAATAGACATGCGGGACATCTCTTGAACTGGCCGTGAGTCTCTGGCCGATGATCTCTCGCATCCGGGTCAAAGGGATCGTGGCCCCCAGTTGGACTTCACCCTCCCCGGCAGGTTCTTTGTCAGATACGACTTTTTTTTCTGCTGCCTCTGCCGCGGCCAGCACATCCTCCTTTCTGATCCGCCCGTCGGGACGGGTACTCCTGATTTTGGATATGTCGATTCCCTTCTCTTTGGCGATCTTCCTCGCAACCGGGGTGATCTTAATCCTGGCAGCAGATGTCATTTCCACAGGGGTATCAACCTGTTTCTCCACAGGGGTTACAACCCCTTCTTTATCCCCATGACCCTCAGGGGTTGACGCCGGGATGGCCGATTCGTCAAATGTTTCACCTTCTTCCACCATGATGCCAATGGCCTCGCCCACTGCGGCGACCCCTTCTTCGCGGACCAGAACCCTGGCCAGGATACCCGAAATTGGCGCCTCGATTTCATAATTGATTTTGTCGGTCTCAATTTCAGCGATAACATCTCCCGCCTCGACCCGGTCTCCTTCTTTGTAATGCCACTTGGTGACCTTTCCCTGCTTCATCGTCATGCCAAGTTTCGGCATGATCACATTTTCAGCCATTGAGCAATCTCCTTTTCAACACTAAATTTGATGGTCTCGTAAAAACACTCTTATCTCGCGCAAAGACGCAAAGAACGCAAAGACAAAATGAATAATATCAATATATTACCTCTG
Organism: Desulfobacteraceae bacterium; assembly: GCA_016783065.1. Lineage (GTDB taxonomy): Bacteria > Desulfobacterota > DSM-4660 > Desulfatiglandales > Desulfatiglandaceae > JABMQV01. Next base: position 52,059 of record JADHXI010000001.1, read on the forward strand.
TGTTCTCCCTCCGGGGCGGAGGCCCGCTACGGGCTGGAGTCTGTGGACTCTGTGATAAATCTGACTTTTTACATGGGTCCATATTTAGCAACTCAAAACGTCACTTTCTCTGGAAAGAAAAATAGTCTTTTAGAATCGAAAGAGGCCTTTTTCCGTGGCCTGCTTTAGAACTTCATGGACCTCCACAACCCTTGGACCGGACTTATTCAGACGGATAGAGATTTTGTCCCCGGGTTTCAACCTGAACGTTCTTTCACCATCGAGGGCAAGGATCGACGGAACGAACCGCACGGGGACTGTCTCTCCGATTTCGATGACGCGAGCAGATCTGACGCTGACTTCCTTTATGAGGCCCGGGGCGATTGGCGCCAATACAGAGCAGCCACCTTCCCCGAGCTCCACACTCAAACCCTGTCCATCATAAAGGTGTATGTGGTGGAGACACCCGCCAATTGAGGAGAGCCCAATATCGTTTAGAGAGGCGCAGGTCTGGACGATCTGTTTGATCTGACCCACGTCCCAAATCGCCCTGGAGCCGATATCCCTCGCTTTCATAACCACCGCGTCGATCAGGGCAATATCGACTACTTCGTCGTTTTTGAGTATGTCGAGCCGCTTGCGCTGAGAGAGGACTTTTTCAGGATCCAGCAGCTTTCGGGAGATCAATCCGGCTGCCATGCCCGCAACCGTTGCCTCCACAGGTAAAGGAAACACGTTATTCGTACCGGTGGATATGGGGAGGAGGGGAACGTCCCCGCACCCTTTTGCCACGAGACGATTCGTACCATCTCCCCCGAGCGTAATAATACATCCGACCCCGAGGTCCTTTAACAGGCGTGAAGCCCGGTAGGAGTCCTCTTCGCTCGCTTTTATCTGCATGTCGAGAAAGGATACGTTCATGGTGGATTCTTTGGCTCGGAAAAACCTCTCTTTGGCTTCCAATCCTATGCCATACACATCCGGCATGATGTCCACGCCGTTCACATTGGCAGCTTCCAGGCCGAGGAGCAGTCTCAGCATGATGTTTGTCTTATGCGTGTTGCTGGAGACTGTTCCACAGGCCACCAACCGTCTTATGTCCTTTCCCGACATCGGGTTAGGGATAATACCGACTTTCCCCAAGAATATATCTACCTCCCTTCCTCACAAAAAACGTCATCCAGCGTTTCTGCGGGTTCAGGGAAGGGGCTCGCTTCCGCGAATTTTACCGCCTCTTCGATCTGTGATTCTGTTTCCTGACCGATTCTTTCAATCTCTTCCGATGTGAGGACACCCTCGGTGAGGAGCGTGTCAATATATCGAGCCACGGGATCCTTCTCCTGCCAGGCTTCGATCTCCTCTTTTGGTTGGTAAAGCCGATGGTCCCCTTCGAAATGGCCTTTCATCCGGTAGGTTTTATATTCGATGAGGGTAGGCCCCGAGCCCTCCCTTGCCTTTTTTATGGCCTCGGAGGCGGCTTCATAGACTGCAATCACATCATTTCCATCGACGGTTATGCCGGGGATCCCATACCCCATGGCCCTCACAGAAATGTCTTGTATCCTAAAATGCTTGTCCGGCGTCAGCGATATACCGTAAAAGTTGTTTTCGCAGACAAAGATAACTGGCAGGTTCCAGACGGCAGCGAGATTGATACTTTCGTGAAAGGTCGACTGGTTAGAGGCTCCGTCTCCAAAAAAACAGACAGCCACCTGATCGGTTCCCTGATACTGAATCGATGTGCCGGCCCCGACCGCGATGGGGAGACCTCCGCCGACAATCCCGTTGGCACCCAAGATCCCGAGGTCCATGTCGGCAATATGCATGGAGCCGCCCTTTCCCTTGCAATAGCCACCCTTCTTTCCGTAAAGCTCGGCCATCATCTTGCTGAGATCGCCCCCCTTTCCGATACAGTGTCCATGACCACGGTGGGTGCTGGTGATGTAGTCGGTGGGTCTCAGGTTTGCGCACACGCCAGTGGCCACAGCCTCCTCTCCGATATAGAGATGAACGAATCCGGGTATATGGCCTTGCGCAAAGAGCTGTTCTGTCCTGGTTTCAAAATTCCGAATGGTCAGGATGGTCCTCAACATTTCTTCCAGTTTGTCCTTCCCGATTTCCATGATTTATCCCTCCTGTCGGCTGATTGTTTACACGATTTCCTTGATGGTCTTTATGATGTCGTCCTCATCCGGGATGTAGAATCCCTCCAATGAAGGACTGAAGGGGACCGGCGTGTCAGGGGCAGTAACCCTTTTAATAGGAGCATCCAATGTGTCAAATGCTTCGTCCGCCACCAACGCCGCGATTTCGGCGCCAAATCCACAGGTCTTTGGGGCCTCGTGGACGATAACCAGCTTGTTGGTCTTGGCGACGGAATCCAGAATCGTCTTTTTGTCAAGCGGGTAAAGCGTTCTGGGGTCCACCACTTCAACACTGATGCCTTCTTTACTCAACTTTTCAGCTGCTGACATGGTCGTGTGCAGCATCATGGAATAAGTCACCACCGTCACATCTGTCCCCTCTCTCTTGATATCGGCCTCGCCCAGCGGTATGACATATTCCTCCTCGGGAACGTCCCCTGATATTTCGTAAAGCACTTTGTGCTCAACAAAGATGACCGGGTTGTCATCTCGTATGGCGGATTTAAGAAGCCCTTTGGAATCGTAAGGGGTCGAAGGCATGACAACCTTGAGCCCCGGAACATGGATGAACCATGCCTCCAGGCACTGGGAATGCTGAGCAGCGGCGTTGGCACCTGCTCCTCCTTCGGCCCTGATGACCAGGGGCAGTTTTGTCTTGCCTCCAAACATATATCTTATCTTGGCGGCTTGGTTTACGATTTGATCCATGCACACCGTAGCAAAATCGAGCATCATCAACTCGGCCACGGGTCTCAGACCGGTAGCGGCGGCTCCCACAGCAGAACCCACAATGGCGCTTTCCGAAATGGGCGTGTCCTTAACCCGTCTGCTGCCAAACCTTTCCAAAAGACCTGCCGTGACGCCGAAAATACCGCCATAAGTGCCCACATCTTCTCCTATGACAAAGACCGTCTCGTCGCGTTCCATTTCCTCAATCAAGGCTTCATTTAGGGCTTCAGATACCGATAGTTGTTTCATTGGCAATTCCTCCTTACAGGATGTTTCCCACATTATAAATTAAGTGCTATTTGACCCAGGTTGGCAGCGCATGTATTATCAAATCTTATAGAAGGTCGGGTTTGAAAAAGCAAGCAGATAACCAGAGAAATTCAGCGAACCCAAGGCCTTGAATCGAATACTGGACTGACCCAGTTTCTGCGTAGGATCTTGACATTAACATATTATTGCAATATTATTGTTTGTCACGTTAAGGTCAATCTTTTTGGGGTTTCAGAGAACTAGAACACATCTCCGGCAAAACTCGTAAAATGATACTATAGGGAACAAAGGAGTAAAGAGATGAAAGATGTTGTTGTCATCGGAGGAGGGGCAGGTGGTGTGCCTGCCGCTATCAGGGCTGCCCAACTGGTCGGTGAGGTCGCCATCGTAGAGAGCAAGGATTTTGGTGGGCTTTGCATGAACAGGGGATGCGTACCGTTTGGGCATATGATGGTGGCCTCCGGCATAATCGGCGCCATTTCTTTTGGGAAAAAAGTGGGCCTGTCCGTTAAAGAAGTTTCCAAAGATTATCCGATTTTGAAAAAACGGCAGGACGAGCTTATTGACTTTATGAGGATGGGCGTAACTACCACTCTGAAGAAAAACAATGTTGAAATTATTCAAGGGAAGGGAAAGATTGCCGGAAAAGGCAAATTTGATGTGGACGGAAAAACAGTCTCCTGCAGGAACATCATTTTGGCCACCGGTTCAGGGTGGCTGAAACCGGACTTTCCCGGCGGGGACCTGGAGGGAGTTATCAATAGCGACGATCTCTTGAATGCAGACGAGTTACCAAAAAAAGTGCTCCTTTTTGGACGCAGTCCGTGGCTTTTGGAAATCGCACAGTTTTTGAACAGGTTTGGTTCAGAACCTTTGGTGGCCACACCGGATAAATCGATTATTCCCGAAGAGAGCAAAACAATCAGGTCCCGTCTGAGAAAGGTGCTAAAAGACGAAGGTATAGATATCAAGAGGGAGGCAAAAATTGCGGGTGCCTCCAAAGCAAAAGGTGGTCTCAGTGTGGAGTTAAACTCAAAAGAGGGTAGTGAGACCGTCACTGTGGACAAGATATTGTATATTGAAAGGGCTGGTTCTTTAAAGGGTCTTGGGCTGACGAGTATCGGCCTTGACGAAAACGGGGAATATCTCGAGGTAAACGATAAGATGGAGACCGGGGCAGAGGGTGTTTACGCCATTGGAGACCTGACAGGGCCGCAATCAAGACATTATTCTCATTTTTCCTCCGAAGGGGGAATCGTTGCGGCGGAGAACGCCATGGGGTTGGATTCCTCTATGAACCCAAAGACGTTTACCCGTGTCCTTTTTACACAACCGCAGGTGGCCGGTGTCGGGCTGACACCAAAAGAGGCAAAGAAGGCGGGGCATGATGTGGTTGTGGGTGCCGCCCCGTACGGGATGAATCCTTTTGGAATGCTTATTTCCGAAAACGAGGGCATTGTGGAGGTCGTCGCTGAAAAAAAATATGGTGAAGTGCTGGGTGCTCACTTTATTGGGGCCGGGGCGGCTGAAATGGTCGGTCAGGCTATCTTAGCCATCCGTATGGAGGCTACCTTGGAAGAACTGGCAACAACCTCTTTTCCCCATCCAACACTGAGCGAATCTCTTGCAGAGGCTGCAAGGGATGCCTTGGGGAGGCACATTTACCTTCCGTAATTACGGGCCATTTTCCAACGGCCCAGCTGGTATTTTTTGAATAGGAAATTTGACTTTTTTTGCAAATTGAGATCTGGTAAGCATAATGGTGAAGGAGGATTAAGGATGTCCATAAAGAGCGTAGTAGAGAGATTTTGGGAAATAAACCCGGAATCTGAGATATGGTGGGATTCTTCGCCGATCATCTATGACAACTGGCGTAAGAAGATGATCGATCAGGCATCTGATAAGGATGAGATGAAGGAGTGGTTAGACCGCCTTTACAGCAAAGACAATAAACCGAAAGAGAACATATTCCGGGGGGTCACAACCAATCCTCCGCTTTCTTATAGTGCCATCAAGGATAACCCTGCCTACTGGGCCACCTGGATTGACGATCAGATTGAAAAGGATCGGGGCAAGCCTGCTGAAGTCGTCTTCTGGGATACATATAAGGAGATTGTGAAGCGGGGCGCCGAGGTATATCTGCCGACTTTTGAGGCGATCGGTTATAAATTTGGATTTATTTCCGGGCAGGTGGACCCAAGGGTCCGGCATGATGTGGATACGATGGTCGCGCAGGGCGTGGAACTGCATTCCCTCTCACCCAATGTAATGATCAAAGTGCCTGGAACCGCTGAAGGCTATGAAGTAATCAGGCAATTGACGGCCAAGGGGATTCCCACCAACAACACCCTTTCGTTTATGATCTCCCAATTTGTTGCCTGCATGAACGCCGTGGTAGATGGTATGAAAGAGGCCGAGACGAATAGCGTGGACTTGAGCAAATGGCGGTCGGTGATCACCTTCATGAGTGGCCGATTTGGGACGTTGGGGGATTTACAAAAGGAGGCCCAGGAACTCAAAATCGAGTTGAGTGAAGCAGACGAGCGTTGGGCGGAAATTGCCGTCTTCAAGAAGGCCTGCCGCCTGGTAGACGAAAACAGCGAATATCCCGGGAAAATGCTTCTTTGTTCCATGAAAATGAGTCCCAAGGTGGATGGTGTGGTACGCTCCTGGCACATAGAGAAGGTGGCCGGTGCCAATGCGGTCTATACGTGCCCCCCGCCCTATCTGGAAGGGCTCCTCTTTAAGGGACAGTATCTTGAATTTAGCGATCAAATCAACGATCCGGTGCCCGGTAATGTGATGGACAAACTGATGAAGATCCCTTATTTCGAACGGGGCTACGCAGAAGACGGATACACTGCAGAGGAGTTTAACAGCTATACGCCTTTGCTGGCCACGGCCAAGCAGTTTAGCGGCGCCACACAGGAAATGGTTGATTTTGTAACCAAACGCGTTACGAAATCCTGAGATTATTAGGAGCCAGCTTATACCTGGAGGCAAGAACATGAAAACCGTCGGAATTGTCGGGTCCCCAAGGATCGGGAACACCAGTTTTCTGGTAAAGGAAGCCTTGAACATCCTCGGGCATGAGGGAATTGACACCGAACTGGTGCACCTCAAAGGGAAAGAAGTCAAGCCCTGCGACGGATGCCTTCGCTGCAAAAAGGAACTGAAGTGTGTGATCCAGGGGGATGACTTCGACGCCTTGTTTGAGACGATGAAGGAGGCGGACGGAATCATTCTGGGATCACCGGTATATTTTGGGAGTGCTACGCCGCAGATGATGAGCCTGCTGGATCGTGCGGCCTATGTGCAACGACAGACAAGGGAGTATTTTTCGGGCAAAATAGGGGGGCCGATTGTTGTGGCAAGGCGGGCTGGCCACAATTTTACCCTTGCGCAACTTCTCCTCTGGTATTTCATCAATGACATGATTGTTGTCGGGTCCACGTATTGGAATATTGCCGTTGCGGGGTCTGCCGGTAAACACGACATCGAGGATGACAAAGAAGGTATTGAGACGGTTCGTCACTTTGCCAAATCGATGTCATTTGTGATGAAGAAATTGAATAGCTAACAACAAGGGAATGGCTTTATGGCTGACTGCGAAGGGCCATATATAGTCGGGATCGACGGAGGCACCGAGTCAATCCGAACTGGTCTGTTTGACCTGCAGGGAAACCTTCTCCTCTCCAAAAGCAGGCCATACCAGACCCGTTTTCCCCAATCCGGTTGGGCTGAACAGGACCCTCAAGAGTGGTGGGTGGCCCTCAAGCAGGCCGTCAGGGATTTGCTGGACGGCACAGATGCTGCGCCCGAGGAAATCAAGGGTATCGGTGTGGATGCCACATGCTGTACGGTTGTGCTCCTGGACAGCAACATGAACCCCCTCCGCAATGCCCTTTTATGGATGGACGTCCGAGCGGGTCGAGAGGCCCGTTTCATTGCGGAAAGCGGCCACCCGGCCCTGAAATATAATGGTTTCGGGAATGTGTCAGCCGAGTGGATGCCTTGTAAGGCCTTATGGTTGAAAAGGAATGAACCGGAGGTCTATTCAAGGGCCGCCATCGCCTGTGAATATCTCGATTTCATTAACTACAGACTTACGGGACGGAAAACCGCCAGCATAAATAATGCCTCTGCAAGATGGTATTACGACGACGACGAAGGCGGATTCCCATCTTCCTTCTACGAGGCCATCGAGCTCGGGGATCTCCTATCCAAATTCCCCCCTGATGTACTGGACATGGATCAACCTGTTGGCCGTCTTACTCCTGAAGCCGCCTCCCAACTTGGCCTCAAAGAGGAAACCGTCGTGGCTGAAGGCGGGGCCGACGCCTTTGTGGGGATGATCGGCCTAAACGTGATCGAACCGGGCCGACTCGCCTTTATTACCGGTTCATCCCATCTCCACCTGGGTATGTCGCCAATGGCCTTTCACAAAAAAGGGATCTTCGGATCGTATCCAAATGCGGTCATCCGCGGGCAGCATACGGTTGAGGGAGGGCAAATTTCAACGGGCTCCATCCTTAAGTGGTTCAAGACCCATTTTCTTGGTCATCAGGCAAGGGAGGCGGAAAACCTTAATGAGGATCTTTACAAACTGATGGACAGGAAGGCCAGAGAGATCCCTCTCGGTTCTGAAGGTTTGATTGTGCTCGACTCATTCCAGGGGAACCGAACCCCGCTTGTGGACCCCGATCTGAGGGGAGCCATATGGGGCCTCTCTCTTCGTCACAGACCGGAACATGTCTTTAGGGCAATCTTGGAAGGAGTCGCTTACGGGACCGAATTTATCTTCCGCCAATTCCGGGATGCCGGATACGAAGCCAAGGAAATCTATGCCTGTGGAGGCGCCGCCAAGAGCCTGTTTTGGATGCAGATTCATGCCGACGTAAGCGGACTCCCCATTCACATACCCGAGGTTCAGGATGCCCCTCTCCTCGGATCCGCAATCCTCGCGAGCGTCGCTTCAGGACTATATCCGACGGTCAGCGAGGCCGCAACGAACATGGTCAAGATCTCTCATCGCATTGAGCCCGGTCAAGCCAACCACGAGGCCTACCGCTTCTATGTGGACCAATACATAGAGACGTATTCCCAAATGTCCGAATTGATGCATCGAATGACAGATGCCGTAAGGTGACTTTGTTCAAGCCGGCGCGGGGTAACTCTCAATAAATTCTGGCACCGTGGGGTTCAGCTGTTTCTCTCCGGCGCTCTCTAAACCTGTCGTGGTAGCGTGGCTGATATTTGGGGTTTTGACAAAAGTTCGGAGAAGCCAACAAGGGTTCATTGGGAGAAAACCCCAAATATCAGCCACTGCGAAAGTGAGAAGCAAATCCACTTTGAGAGAGCGCCTTCAAGAAACACCCGAACCCCACTCCATAAATTCTATTATTTCTCCCGGATTTATTGAAGTTACCGCTCAGGATGGGATTGGCTACACAAAACGCTCGAAATGACGCCCTACCACTTCCAATCCAGACTTGACTCGTCAATATCGAAAGTGAGAAGCGCTTCGTCTGTCTCGCCTGCTTCATTGATGACAACACCGTTTGGTCCGACGATAAGGCTGTGGCCCAGGTTGATGTGGCCACGGTATGAACCTACAGCGTTGGCCTTGCAGACAAAAAGCCCGTTCTCATAAGCCCTGGCAATGGGTAGAGCCCGATTTTTGTCGATTTTTAGACGGGCTTCCATAAGCGGATAATAATGGGCGCAGGAGATAAAAAGGACGTGTGCCCCCGCTTTCTTGACCTTCCTGGCAAGCGAAGGAAAGCTCTGATCCCGGCAGATGATGGTGCCGAATTTGAGCTTCCCCATTTCAAAGATCAGAAGATCCGAACCTGCGGCAAAGTATTCATGCTCGTAGGAAACAAGATTGTTCTTGTGGTAGAGGAGACGTCCTCCGTCGGCTAGGAGTATGACCACACTGTTGAAAAGCTGATCATCTGCCCGATAGGGAGTGCCCACCACCAGGCTGATCCCCAGGTCCTTGGCCAGTTTACCGAGTTCATCGATGCTGTAGATTATTTCTTCCGTTTTGACCTTCAGAAATCCGTCGTAAATATATCCCGTCAGGCTCGTCTCGGGGAAATTCAGGATGTCCACACCCTGTTCCGATGCCCTTTTCGTCCACTCGCTGATATTTTTCAGATTCTTTTCAAGGTCATGATAAAGATGAATTTGGGCAGCGCCGATTTTCACAAATAAACCCTCTAGCCCCAGTGTTTGCTCTGAACAGCGGCGATTTTGTCGTAAATATCCGCATCCCGGAGGGCCAGAAATGTGTCTCTGAACACACCAAAGACATCTTGATAAATGGCATGGTTTTTCATGTCAGGTTCGATCGAACCAAAAGGATGGACCATATGAGTGACGGCCTCCTCAACGGACCCGAACACTCCGGCTCCGGCGGCACCGAGGATCGTCGCCCCAAGGGTTGTGCATTCAGATACTTCTAATCTCTCCACGGGTCTTCCATAAACATCCGCCTGGATCTGGTTCCAGAGGGGAGATTTTGCGCCTCCTCCAGAGAGCCTTATGCTTTCAAATGGTTTTCCCAAGACCGCTTCCATTGCATCAACAATCATCCGGAGTTCATAGGCCCCCCCCTCCATGATTGAACGGGCCATCATGGCCCTGTCATGGATGAGAGACAACCCGATCGCGCCGCCGCGGGCATTATCCACATAGTGGGGGGTGACCTGACCTGAAAAAAAGGGAAAAAAGATGTATCCCTTACAGCCTACAGGTGCTGAAGCCGCCTGGGCGCTGATAATGTCGTAGGAATCCATTTCGAGTTCCTGTGCGGTGTGTCTTTCAACCTGAGCATAGGTGTCCCGCCACCACCGCAGACACACTCCGGTCGCGAATGCAAGCCCTTCCATATCCCATTTGTTAGGGATGGCCGAGCCTCCCATAAGGACCAAATGTTCCGGATCGGGCTTTCTGGAGTCGATGTGGGCTACCATCACCGAGGCGGTTCCGATGGTTATTTCGGCCAACCCTTCCCGGATTACCCCCGCACCGATAGCTGCGCACTGCTGGTCGCCGCCCCCGAAACAGATGGGCATGCCTTTGGCAAAGCCGGATGCCTCAGAAGCTTCCTTCGAAACAACACCCACTTGCCTTGCAGGGGTCTTCATCGGGGGAAGTTTTTCCATGGGGAGGCCGATGAGGTCGCAGAGTTCTTTGGACCAGTCAAGCGTGGCAATGTCCATCATTCCGTTCAGTGTGATGGATGCCGGGTCAGAAGAGATATCGTCAGCCCCGAATTTGTGAAGAAAAAATTCCTGCCCGTTCACGATTAGGTGGGTCTTTTCCAGGAGATCGGGTCTTTTGTCCACGACCCATTTCATCTTGGCATAGGACCAGAGGCCTGAGAGAGGGACTCCCGAAATATCATGATACCGGTCCCCTCCAAGGTTGTCATTTATCCAGTTGAATTCCTCGCCTGCCCTGCCGCAAGACCAGACAATGGAGTCTGCAAGCGGGGTCATGTCCTTGTCCACGCAAACAAAAGTACCCCGTTGGCTGGAGAACCCCAGCGAGGCAATCTCCTCGGGATTAACCCCTGTTGAAGCAATGACCTCATTGCTTGCTTCACAAAGCCGGGTCCACATAAGTTCCATATCCTGCTCGACCCATCCCGGATGAGGAAAGGCGCAGGGGTATTCTCGGTAGGCCGAACCGATAATATTCCCATCCGTATCTGCAATCATGACAGTGACACCCGTGGTGCCAGCATCAATACCGGCTAATAGCTTCTTACCAGCCATTTTCTTGCACCTCCCTTTGATCGGTTTGTGTTACTTATGTTTGAGGCCCTGGAGGGACTAGATTGTCGTGGAGCGACTGGATACGGTCAAAGCAGTCAAGAAGGGGACCATTGAGTATTTCATTTCTCGCGTCGGCCATTTTTTCGTAAAAGGCGGTGAACTCAGGTCTCGGCTGAAAGGTCTCTTTGAATGTCACCCATTCCTTGATCGTTTCTTTCATGTCTTTGATTGCACCGACGCCATAGGCCGCAAGCAGGGCATTTCCCATCACCGCGCCTTCCGATTGAGAAGGGATAAGATATTCAAGATCCATCATGTCGGCCTTTATCTGATTCCAGATCCGGCTGTTGCTCCCCCCGCCTGCCCCGATCATCTGGTTGACCGGAAATCCCTCGTCCCTCAAAACATGGGTCCAGTAAAGATATTCAAAGGCGACGGACTCCAGCATCGATCGCCAGACATGGCCGGCCTGGTTCGATCCCCTTAGCCCCAACCATGTGCCGCTGGCCGTTGGCCAGAAAGGAGAACTCCTTCCCTGTAAAAAGGGGAAAAACATGGCAAAATCAGAACCCGCCGGGACTTTTTCCGCCAGCTTGTCCAGTTCACGGTAGACTTCGTCAACACCCGGCTTCCTGTAGACCTCGTCCCGATACCAGCGCAAGCTGAGCCCTCCGGCGGGGATAAACGCCCACAGGAGGTATTGGTCGTCAAAGGTGTTCATTGCGTTTACAAGGACCTTCTTTTGGGTAATGGCCGGGTCCACATCGCTGAGCGCAAAGGCAGCGATGGAAGCGGTGCCTGCCACATCAAAAGACATCCCCACATCGGTCAGGCCGCACCCCAGACAGGATTGCATGATATCGCCCGCGCCTGCAACCAGAGGAATCCCGGGTTTCAGACCTAGGACCGAGGCCTCCTCAGGACAGAGTTCGCCCACCACTTCCCAGGGTTTTACCACACGGGGCAGAATTTCATAGGGCAGGCCCAGAATTTCGATCTGCTTCTCAGACCAGTCTCGTTTTTTGGCATCAAATCCGATGACCCATCCCGACTGATGAGCCCAATCCACAAAGGCGTCTTTGGCCTTGAGAGCCCCGAATTTACCCATCACGTAATGGGCGGCCCCCACGACTTTCTCGGCTTCTTTGCGGACCTCAGGCATATTGGCCAGAACCCATTTTAAAATTACCGGCGGCATATAGGCGCCAGGTTCGGCATTTCCGCTTTCCTCAGCCCAAAGGGGATCGGCATCCTTGAGATCCTGGACCTCTTTTTGCGCCCGCCCGTCCAGATAAGGAATATAGGGACCCAGTGCCCTCCAATCAGAATCAATGGGAACGATGCCGCAGATGATACCGCTGCAGCTAATGCCGCCCACTTCACCGGGGTCCACCTTTCCGGTCGTGATGCATTCCTTGATTCCTTCTCTCACCACCCGATAAAACTGCTCAGCCTCCATCTCGGCCCAACCCGGTTTGGGGTAGAGGATTTCATGCTCACGATAGGCATCCGCTACAAGCTCTCCATCAATGGTGTAGATGGCCACCTTTGTGCCCATGGTTCCGCAATCATAACCGATATAATAGGGTTTTGTCATTGTCTCTGCCTCCTCACGGGTCTTGAGCCTCACCCACTCCTTTTCTTCTGCAACGGGTCATTTTGTAGGTTCTCAATAATCTCGGGTACCGTGGGGTTCGGCTATTTCTTTCAGGCGCTCTCTAAACCTATAGTCGCAGCGTGGCTGATATTTGGGGTTTTGCCAAAAGCATGGAGAAGCTAATATGGCTTATCAGGAGAAAACCCCAAATATCAACCACTGCCAACATGGGAAGTAAATTCACTTTGAGAGAGCGCCTTCAAGAAACACCCGAACCCCACTCCAGAAATTCTATTATTTCTCCCGGACTTATTGAGAAGTTACAAAAAATGCCTCAAAAATAGGCCTCTTGGGTTTCCCGATTGAACAGATGCATCTTGTTCTTCATTGTTTCGAGCCATACCCTATTGCCCATCCTGATATCCAGATCCACAGAGGTCTTGAGCTTTAGCTTATTATTGGGAATGGTCACATCCACAATCATATCCTCTCCCAACGGCTCTGTAACATAGACCTCTCCCCAGAAGCCCTCTCCTCTTGCCTTTTCACCGGAAATCACGAAATTCTCTGGTCTGACACCCAATACCACCTCCAGGGGTCTGGAGGACGGATCTCCGTTTTTTTTCTTGAATTTTTCTATCAAGTCAGGGGGCAAGTTGATCTTGAACGATTCGTTTATCAAATTCCATGAATCTCCACTGACCTCCAGACCGCAATCAATAAAGTTCATAGGGGGGTCGCCAACAAACCCGGCCACAAATTGATTTACAGGCTGGTTAAAGATCTCATCCGGTGTTCCAACCTGCTGAAGAAGTCCGAGATCCATAATTGCGATGCGATCGGCCATACTCATGGCCTCCAGTTGGTCATGTGTCACATAGATCATGGTTGATTCGAGGACTTTTTGGAGATGTTTCAACTCCCCTCGCATATGGGTTCGGAGTTTGGCATCAAGATGGGATATGGGTTCGTCCATGAGAAAGACCTGAGGCTCCCGCACAATTGCCCGTCCAATAGCAACCCGCTGGCGCTGTCCGCCTGAGAGTTGTTTGGGATAGCGATCAAGGAGTTCTGAGATTTCAAGGATTTTCGCCGCCTTCTGCACCCGTTCCTTTATCTCCGAATGGGAATAGTTGCGTTTTCCCACACGGAGAGGAAAAGCCATATTTGCATAGACCGTCTTGTGCGGGTAAAGGGCGTAAGTCTCGAAGACCATGGCGATATCGCGATCCTTTGGTTCCACCTCATTAATCACGTTGTCTCCGATCAGAATTTCGCCCTCGGAAATCTCCTCCAGGCCTGCAATCATCCTCAAGGTCGAGGATTTTCCGCATCCCGAAGGTCCGAGAAGGCAGAAAAACTCTTTGTCCTTACATTCAAGAGACAGATCGATGACAGCCTCAATCTTTCCATACAGTTTCCAAACATTGGTGAGTGTCACTTTCGCCAAAACGAACCTCCTAAGACATAAATTCACATATATCCGGCTGAATCATAAATTTCGTTTCTTATTGCCGTACAGCCCCCATGGTCATCCCCTGGACCAAATATTTTTTCACCAGCAGGCCCAGGAACAACATGGGTACCACCAGAAGGGTTCCTGAGGCCAGGATACCGCCCCACTCAATGCTTACCGTACTGTGCAGTTCTGACGTGGCCACGGGAAGCGTCTTGGCCGCCTGTTGGCCGAAAATGCTGGCAAAGATAAAGTCATTCCACGAAAAGATAAGGCACAGGATCAGCGCTGCCACTATTCCCGGCATGGCAAGAGGCAAAATGATCTTTCTAAAGGCCTTCAGATTGGAACAACCATCTACTTTGGCTGCCTCTTCAAGTTCGACCGGGATATCTTCAAAAAAGCTTCTCATAAACCATACCGCAAACGGTAGATCAAAGGTTGTATAAGCCAGAATGAGACCAAGTAGATTCCGCCACCGGGATGGCTCCAAGAGACCCAAACCAGTGAAGATGGAATAAAGGGGTACCATTACGGCCACCACAGGGGCCATCCTGGTGGAAAGGATCCAGAATGAAAGATGCTGTTCCCCCGGGATCTTTCCCCGGGCCAGTCCGTATGCAGCGAGGGATCCTAACGACACAGCAATGATTGATGCACTCCCCGAGGCGATAACACTATTAAGAATAAACTGCGCAAAATGCTCTTTTGTGAAAAGATCTGTATAATGGTGAAACGTGGGCGAAAAACTGGCTATCTTTAGGGCACCTAACCAGTCTCCCACCTGGGGGATCTGAAAGGCATCGCGGTGTTCTTTAATAGAGGAAAGGGCCATAATTAGCAGGGGGAGGGTCGTCCAGAGGAAAAAGGCGGCGATCGCAATATACATGAGCGTTCGCCAAAAGGCCCTCTTTCTTTTCGCCGCCTTGGAGACCAGTTCTGTCCTAGCCACTGTTAGACACCTCCTTCTTCTTTTTGAAGACTACATTCACGAAAAACAGTCCCATAAAAATGGTAAACAGGAGCAGTATAAAACCGATTGCCGCCCCCCGTCCGAACTCAAAATAGCGGAAGGAAACATTGTAAAGGTAAAAGGGAAGGATCTTGGTGGTGTCGGCCGGTCCGCCTTTTGTGAGCACATAAATGAGATCGATATATCTGACATTGTCCATGAAGCGTACCACAAGGGCAATGAGCAATACGGATTTGATGTTGGGCAGCGTCACTTCCAGGAATGTTCGAACCGGTCCTGCACCGTCAACCCTGGCGGCCTCCAACTGGTCCTGGGGTACCGCCTTGAGTCCTGCCAGGACAATCAGGATGATCAAGGGAGTCCACTCCCAGACATCTGCCGCTACCACGGCCATAAACGCAGTGGACGGAAAAAATGAGAACAGCCATGGTTTGGCATTTGCCAGGATGGTTTCGCCTGACATCAAACCCGAAGATTTGAGCAGCCAATAACCCCAGCCAAAGGAGACATTATACAAAAAGCGGAACAGATAACCCACGATAATAGGGGCCACCATCATGGGCATGATAAAGATGATTATGAAGAAATTCTCCCATTTGACGTTGTTTATTAAAAGCGCCACACTTGTCCCGACAAGCACTTCAATGGACAGGCAGAGGAGGAAGTACCAGAGAAGCAGCTTGACGCCGTTTATAAACGGCTCATCATCAAGAAGACGCGTATAGTTGTACAGGCCGACCCAGATATCGCTCTCCCCGGGATTCATGGCGGTCTCTTTGAAGCTCATGACTATCATCCAGATAAAGGGATAGATGGTGATGGCGGCAAGTACGATAATGGTCGGCAGCATGATCCAGAGATGGAAGGGGAGCATCCCCTTTATCCTGTCAAACAAGCGGGAAAAAGCATTTTCACTTTGCAGGGGTGATACATTCTGGCTCATTGTCCCATCTTTCAAGTGGGCCATAACGTTTCTCTCATTTTATTTATTTATCATTTACCCAAAGCCAAAAAAAGCTGGGCCGGGGCCTGGCATCTCTCCCCGTCCCAGCTCAAGAAGCCTGGCTCTACACACGGAAAAGCCTGTCCGTTTTCTTCTTTATCTCCAGACACGCCTCTTTTGGTGACTTGAGGCCGGCGACGCATTTCTGGATTTCTGAGGTCTGGATCTGGATATATTCGTTGAATTTGGGAACCTTGGGCCCCACGACGGTGTCTGGTTTCCAGATCCCTTTCAAGATGGGGCCGTAGGTCAAGGCATTGGGCATCAGGGGAACTTTGTCCACCATTACGCCCTTGTCCATCTCAACAGGCTTGATCTTTTTCATGGGAGCCGTCGCACGGACAAAGGCCTTTTTCACATCCGGCATCTCAAATACCGATTTTCGGGTCGGGGTGCCGCCCACGTCTTTCAGCACCATGTACTGGGTATCGTGAGAAGTGGACCAGAGGGCGAAAAGATAGGCTGCCTTCTGCAGTTCCGGTTTGGCCCAGTGGTTGATGGCGATACCGCCGATGCCAAAATTTGTACCGTTAACCGCCTTCCCGTTCCCGACAATCCAGGAAGGATCTCCCTTGGGACACAGGTCATAGACAGTACGTCCTCCGGCGGCCTTTGACTGCTTGGGGTCTTCCACCACGGCCGCAAACTCGCCGTACTGGGGCTGCATGGCCGCCAGACCGGTGATATAGGCTGTGTTGGCGCCAGACCAGTCGTTTGTAAGGGAGTCAGGGTGAGCATATTTCATGAGTTCCTTATAATTACCCATTGTCATAATGGACTGCTCATCCCCCCACTTGCAGGGTCCGGGATTTACGGCGCCAAAATAGTCGTCAAAATCCCATTCCAGCCACATGCCGTTGGCGTAGGAGACCCTCTGGTAATCAAGTTGGCCGCCCCAGCCCTCTCTGCCCTGCAGGGCAATTCCGTATTTCACGTCCGGGAACTTCGCCTTCTTGAAGAATTTACAGATTTCCAATACCTCCTTCCAGGTGGTCTTATCGGTGTAAACAAGGGGTTTCCCGGTCTCTGCCTCGAAATTGGGAGAGTACTTCTCAAACAGGTCCTTACGGTACATCATGACCGCCACTGCGTTGTCGTAAGGATAGGCAGCGATTTTGGGATCGTCATAGAAACGCCCGGTTATATCCAGAAAGCGGTGTAACCAGACGTCACTCCCTGTTCCATCCGGGACCTTGGGCAGGGTCGGATCCTTCTCAAATTTACGCAGGTCTTCGGCATGTTTGTAAAAGGGAGCGCCGATCGGCTTGTCCTGGGAGTAGTAACAGGCATAGGCGCCTTTTCTACCCCTCACATCAATGCCCACCTTTTCCGCGACGATATCCAGATGCTCTTCGATAATCTCGATGTCTATACCCGTGAGTTCCAGAAACGGCTTGATCTTTGACTTGATCGCCGCTGTTGGAGGTGTATCCTCCGACATAAACACAATCTTTGAGCCGGCAAACTGTTTCCATTTCTTGTCGTCTGATGCGTGGGCAAGTTGCGTTAAACCCAACGGCGATTTAACGATATGCCCGCCTACCAGAACCAAACCTCCGAGACCGATTTTCTTAAGTGCCTCGCGTCGAGTTACGTCCATCGCATACCCTCCTTTTCTAAGTGTTAAAGGTTTAAGAATGTTAAACAGACTCGCCCCAGCTCTAGGCCGGGGCCCCGCCCTCCCTCAAAATCCAAAGACCGCTCATTTCGGATTTTGTTGACCATTATGATCAAAATTTCTAGAATGTAGCAGTATTATTATGTTATTAGATTGTCAAGTGATAATTTTTTCCCGAAACACCAAAATCCGCCATTGTCCACAGAAAGGCCGTGAGACCCATGGGCGGCGTCAATTTTCTATTCAAATCCTTGGACTTCAGACCTCAAAGGGTATATAAGGCAGAGGTTCCGAGTCTCGTTTGAACTGATTTGATGAGACACATGCTTTAACTGGCGGCGGTGCCACCTATGGAATGGCACAACACTTTAACAACCTGATTACGGAGAGCGAACGATGATAAAAGATTTTCTTCATGTTGGATTAGGTGTAAAGGATCTTGAGAAATCTGTAAAGTTTTACACCGAAGTGATGGGAATGGAAGAGGAATATCGCACCCACAACGAAGGTGAGAAGATAAGCCAGATTGTCGGTGTAAAAGATGTAGACATGGACGTCTGTGTCGTCAGGAAAAACAACGTGAGAATCGAGTTATTGGATTATAAGAATGATGACCTAAAAAAACATAACAACCCTCTTGGACAGGATGAACCCGGCCTCACGCATTTGGCCTTCCTGGTCGACGATGTGGACAGGGAATTCGAGCGGATAAAGGCTCTGGGTTTTAAGTTTAATGCGCCGCCAATGGTTGCAAGAGAAAATGGTCCAAAAATCACCTACTTTGAGGGCCCGGACAACGTTATCATTGAGATTTTTGAAAAGGTGAGTTAGACGCCCAAATCCCTCTTTGGCTTATCCTTGAGGAGAGGGTAATGGTTCTGGCACCTGTTACTCAATGATACCTTCAAATGCCAGGTCATATTTGTCGCTTCGATAAAGAGACTCCTCACATTCGATTGCCTTCCCATTTTCGAGATAGGTCACCCCTTTTATGAGAAAAACGAGTGAGTCATCTTTAAGCCCGAGCAGGGAAGCGGAACCGCCCGAAATCTTGGCAATTCTCAAGTTTTGAGAATGCCTGTACGGCTTGTACCCGTATATATGCTCAAACACCTTCCAAAGCGAAGAAGTAAGTTCCTGGTTTTGTATCCCGGGGCAGAGATCAATGCGGATATACCTGGTTTCGAGCATCATGGGGGTATCATTGGCCAAACGCAACCGGTTAAGCCTGACGATTTTTGTCCCCTTTTTTAGGCCCAGCCTGTCCCTTGCGAAAGCATTTGCCGGAACCACTTTTTTACTCAAGACCTTTGTTGAAGGGGTCAGGCCCATTTCTGTCATGTTTTGGGTAAACCCCAGAACTTTACGCAGGTCTCTCTTGACCTTTCCCATTCGCACGAAGGTGCCTTTGCCCGCCTTCCTTTCGAGAAAATTTTCATGAACCAGGTCGTTCAGGGCGCGGCGAATGGTGGTGGATGAAATGTCATATCGTTCACTGAATTCGCGCTCTGAAGGAAGAAGATCTCCTTCCTTGAGGTCTCCCCTCAGTATCTTTTGCTTGATATCTTCTTTTAGCTGATAATAAAGGGGGATCTTTGACTGCTGGTCAATAATCATTGATATCACCTCTCTCGCCAGCCCGGGCCATGAGATGGTATTGATCAGACCCTTTATTTAGGTCCAAAAACCCGGTCCTCCCTCCGGGCCGTAGGCCCTATGGGCCGGAGGCCAGCACTCCAATACTCCAACACTCCCGGAATCTGAGATCTGGTTTTTGGTCCCCTTTTAGGGGGCAGATCAAAGTCACGTCCTCCGGGCGTGGATTCTTTACTTGGCGAGGATATATTAACTGTTCATTGGGTTTGCGTAATATTACTATATTACGGTATTGTCAAGCCAAAACTGGCGATCACAGGAAATCTGGGCCTGGCAACATATAATCCTGCCAGTTCTATCAATGCTGAAGATACTGCTAAACGACCCGTATCGTTGATTTAAAAGGGAGCATGATTTCTGAAGAGCTTTTTTTCTTGACCAATAAAATAACATTGTAATATTGTACTAAAGATACTGTTTTGACAAGAATTCATTTCCAGCCTCTCCCGCTAAATGAATCTCTTAACCGTAGGTAGGCCCGAACCAACATCAGTGAGGAGGAAAGAATATGAGTAAGAAGTCACCGCCAAAAAGTGCCGCAAAAAGCAAAACTTCTTCGCGAGGTGTGACCGAAAAGATTCTATTGCAGATGTACCGAAGCGTCTATGCGACACGTCAATTTGAGCTAAAATGTATGGACCTCTATCGCCAGGGTCTCGTCCGAGGGTACCTTCACCCCTATCTCGGCGAGGAAGCCATCGCAGCCGGTGCCTGTGCGGCCATAGGACACGACGATTTTATCGTTAGTACGCACCGCGGTCATGGCCACTGCATCTCCAAGGGTGCCGATCTGAAGCTGATGGTGGCTGAAATTATGGGAAGAGCCACTGGATACTGTAAGGGCCGGGGAGGCTCCATGCATATTTTCAGCAAAGAGAATCACAATCTTGGGGCCAACGGCATCGTTGGCGCAGGGATTCCCATCGCTACGGGCGCTGCCATGGGGATCAAGGTCAGGAAGGAAAAACGGGTTGTTTTGGTCTTTTTTAGTGACGGTGCCGCCAACCAGGGGGTGTTCGGCGAATCCATGAACTTTGCAGCAGCCTTTGAATTGCCGGTCATTTTCATGCTTGAAAACAACCATTATGCTGTCTCAACCCCGGTTGAGTGCTCCTTCGGGAACTGTGATCTGGCGTGCAAAGGCCCTGCCTTCGGGATGCCGGGTATCTGTATTGATGGAAATGACGCGGTCGAAGTATATCTTACCACAAAGAGTGCGGTTGAAAGGGCTCTCAATGGGGAAGGGCCGACGCTGATTGAAGCCAAAACCTACCGTCATGGTGGTCATCACCTAAATGATCCTGGGGATTATATGGACCAGAAAGTCCTGGCAGAATGGAAAGCTAGAGATCCGCTTGATATTCTCAGGGGCAAGATCAGAGGCAAAAAAAAGGTAAAAGAAGTGGAAGACCAAGCGGAATTGGAACTCTCAGAGGCGATCGAATTTGCCAAGAACAGCCCTCAACCATCGGTTGATGAGTTTCTGACAAGTATACCCAATTTTTAGTTAATACCCCAGACAGGAGTAATGACATGGCTGAGATGATGTATCGGGAGGCTTTGAATCGGGCCCTTTTTGAAGAAATGAGAAAGGACCCGTTGGTTTTTGTTTTGGGAGAAAATATCGGCGAGCGTGGAGGATCTTATAAGGTCACGGAAGGGTTGATAAAAGAATTCGGTGCCGAGCGTGTCATAGACACGCCCCTGGCCGAAGCAACATTTACCGGCGCAGCGGTGGGGGCGGCTCTTGCCGGTACACGACCTGTTGTGGATATCCTGTTTGTGGATTTTACCACAGTTCCCATGGACGCAATCGTCAATCAGGCCGCCAAATATGAATTCATGTCCGGTGGTCAGGGACAGGTCCCTATGGTTTTGAGGACACAGGGAGGGGCAGGAAATAGTCTTGCAGCGCAACACTCACAGAGCCTTGAAGCCCTGTTTTACCATATTCCGGGTCTAAAGCTCGTCATGCCCTCTTCACCCTACGATGCCTATGGCCTTCTGGTATCGGCCATACGCGACGACCAACCAACCATATTCATAGAGCACAAGTTGTTATACATGACCAAGGGGGAAGTCCCGGAAGAAGAATATGTGGTCCCCCTTGGAGAGGCTGACGTCAAAAAAGAGGGCTCAGATGTCACTCTTTTGACCTATTCCTATATGACATTGAAATGCCTTGAAGCTGCTGAGCTTCTGGAGAAAGAAGGCATCAGTGTCGAGGTGGTCGATTTGAGAACACTGAAACCCCTGGATGAAGAAACCATATTGGCTTCGGCAAGGAAGACGGGCCGGGTTATTATCGTCCACGAGGCGTGCAAGAGGGGCGGGATCGGTGGAGACATTGCCGCCATGATCATGGAGGAGGCATACGACGATTTGGACGGTCCGGTCATGCGCGTTTGCGGTTTGGACACGCCCATCCCATACAACCTTGAACTGGAAAAGGTGTGTATTCCCACGACAGAGGATATTGTAGAAGCCATTATCAAGATTACTTGATCCGGCGGGTTCTAATATTTTTGACCGCAATTTATCTTTTTGAGGATGAGTGAATATTATGTCAACGAAGATCATAATGCCCCAGGCCGGGCAGGATATAACGGAAGGAAGGGTTGTAAAGTGGCTAAAGGCTGAAGGAGACACCGTCAAACAGGGTGAACCGATCTGCGAAGTGGAGACGGAAAAAGTCGTCTTCGAGGTTGAATCACCGGCAGACGGGGTCCTCTTGAAGATCATTGTTCCTGACGGGAAAAAGACCGAGATATTTGCGACCATCGGCGTGGTGGGCGAGCCGGGGGAAGCCATTGATATGACCGAATTTCTCTCAGATGATAGAAAGGAAGAAAAAGAGGTCGATGTCGCTGATATTCGGAAGCGTCTGACTCAAAAAGAAACGGGTGATACTGCAAAAATAAAGGTGTCAGGAAGGGCAAGAAAGCTGGCGGAAAAGAAAGGGGTTGACCTTACCACAATTGAGGGCACCGGGCCCGGTGGCCGCATCGTGGAAAAAGATGTCGAGCGAGCGGCAGCTGAGGCGGCGGACGTCAAGATAAGAGTGTCTCCCGTGGCCAGAAAGATGGCTGAGGAAAATGGTATCGACCTTGGCATCATGAAAGGCTCAGGACCTGGCGGCCGTATCATCAAGGAAGATGTACAGAGAGCCATAGAAGAAAAAGCATCTGAAAAAAAGATAACGGAGAAACCCGGCGCAGCAGCACTAAAAGAGGTGAAAGAGGTTGTGCCCATCAGAGGTGTCAGGCAGGTGATCTTTGAACGGATGCACCAGAGCCTGCAACAGTCCGCACAACTTACCGTCACCATGGAGGTTGATGCGGCGGAGCTGGTCCGTTTCCGGAGAGTGCTGGGCGAGGGCCCTGAAAATGCGGGCATACGCATTTCCTACAATGCGATCCTGGTGAAGATCTTGGCCCGGGTCCTCGAGGAGCACCCTCACCTCAATAGCAGTGTTATTGGCGACGAGATCTGGATCTGGGAATCGGTGAATCTTGGGGTGGCCGTGGATGTTGAAGATGGCTTGGTGGTTCCGGTTGTTCGTGATGCGAACAAAAAAGATCTGATCGCCATACAAGGAGAAATGGACGAACTGGCTGAAAAGGCGAAATCTAAAAAATTGATTCCGGATGATCTAAGAGGAGGGACCTTTACGCTGACCAATATGGGTTTTCTGGATATCGAGGCCTTTACTCCCATCCTTAACCCGCCCGAGACCGGAATCCTGGGCGTGGGAAAGATCGTGGAGAAGCCGGTGGTGGAGAACGGAGATATCAAGGTAGGCCAGAGGATGACGCTGAGCCTGACCTTTGATCACCGCATTGTTGATGGAGCGGATGGAGGCCGTTTCCTCAAGAGGGTAAAGGCATATATCGAAGAACCCTATCTTCTTCTGGCAGCCGGAAATAAATAGGTTCATTGGATTATTTGAAATAACACCGGTTGAATACTGATAGCAGTTTCCCGGTCGAAATGTGCCGGGCCGTGAAATCTGATATGTCCTCTGGTGACTTCCTTTCACTACGCTTTACTACAAGAAACCACGTTCCCCGGAGTTCCGGATAGCTTCCCTCCAAGGCGTAAGCTCCTATGGTATGCAAAGCGGAGATAGCTCGTAAACCAGGCGATTCCAAACTGACGATGGGGTAACCGTTCTTTAACAGTCATACCCCCATTTCTGAATTTATGTCTTACCACCTTTCGTTCCGGGCGACTATAGACTTAATTTGTGATCTCATCGCATTATGGCCATTGTGTTATCATTAGGTCACGGTGGCCAACTCCCATCGAGTTGATCCAGAAATCTATACGATGGCCAACTTTAGTTTCTCCCGGTAAAAGCGATCAAAGCTAAGGACAATTTGTTTATATGAAGCGGGTTTATCCCTTCTCGTCCTTGGAAGCTGGCTGCTCATCACCTTCATTTGTAACTCCCATTATATTTATGCCCGCCAACCCGAGTTCCCGCAGAAGCGAATCCACGAGTGGCGCCTGGGCGCGGTAACGAAGCGCACTGTCGAAAACGCGGTCAGACATGGCGATGCCCTCTTTGGTCCGGTCGTTCCCCCAGAGGCCGTCGGCCTGCACTATTTTGATGCTGTCGATTTTCTCGAGCGGTTTGCCGCTTTCATGTATGATTTCCGCCAGATGATCGATGAGATAGTGGCGAATTTCGGCCGTGATCTGCTCGGGCGACAACAAGTTCTTAGCTTCGTTGAGGGCTCTCGTGCCAGCCGCCTCCACGCGGAATCGCACTTCGTTCCCTGCCGCCTTGATTTTCTCGGCCTCCGCTTGGTCCACAGCCGCAGCCTTTTCAGCTTCGGCCATGATCTTGAGGGCCAAGGCCTGCCTCTCGGCCTCGCGCGCCGCCTCGATCAGTTCCACTGCCTTCCGGCGTCCGGCGGCCTCCTTTTCCCGTGCTGTGAGCACGCGTTCCTCGGCGGTAACCAGATCGGCCCGCGCGGCCTCTGCTTCAGCCTTGGCCTCCGACTGGGCCTTAGAGCCGATGGAAACCTCGACATCTCGAGCATGCTCGGCAAGCCGTATCATCTTCTCTTTCTCAATTTCGCGTTCACGGAGTGCCCGCTCTCGGGCAAGCCGCTCCTCCTCGATATCCCGTTCGGAAAGGATTTTGGCGATCTCAACCTTCTGACGCGCCACAATTTCGGCCTGGTCGGCCCCCTGTGACTGCTCTGCACGGCGCAGGGTGATCTCGGCCGTCTGCTCTGCCTTGCGGATTTCGATCTCCAATTGCTGCTCCAGGCGAGCGGACTGTTCTTCGAGTTCGAGGGCGAGGTTGAGCTTCTCGGTTTCCAGGTTCTTATTGCGGATTTGAATCCGTGTGTCTTGCTCGATATCGTTGCGCTTCTTTTTCCGGCTTTCGATCTTCTCGGTAAGATGCGTCAGACCCTCGGCGTCGAAGGCGTTGGAAGGATTGAAATAACTCATCTCCGTCTGGTCGAGTTGGGTTAGCGAGGCTGCCTCAAGCTCGAGACCGTTTCGGGACAGATCCTCCGCCACGGCCTCGCGCACCCTGCCTATGAAATTCTTCCGTTGCGCGTGCAGTTCCTCCATTGTCATCTCAGCAGCAATGGAGCGGATGGCATCGATGAACTTGCCCTCCACGATCTCGTTAAGCGCATCCGGGCGCATGGTGCGAGAGCCAAGCGTGCTGGCAGCGATTGATATGGCATTTAGATCGGGAGCCACATGAACATAGAATTCTACCACTATGTCCATACGCATCCGATCCCTGGTGATGACCGATTGCTCATTCTGGCGCTGAACCTCCAGGCGTAAGGTCTTCATGTTGACCTCTATCACCTCATGCAACACAGGGATGACCACGGCGCCTCTGTTTTTGACGATTTTTTCACCTCCGAAGCCTGTCCGGACGAAGGCGATCTCCTTGCTGGCGCGCTTGTAAAAAATAAAGAAGAGCACCACTAGTGCGATGGCCACAAGGATCAAAACAATGATGGTAGCTGACACAGACATTTATCCACCTCTCTTTAGTGTTCGCGTTAGAATGCTTTCCGCACATCAACCCCCTAGATGCTTCTTTAGTCCGTCGAAGCCAGCCTGGAAAACATCACGGCTAATGAAGCTTGCCATTTCTTGCTCTTTGCCAGGTGTGGTCTCAAACTCCGCATTCCATTCGCCAAAGGTTCGATTGCCGTCGGTCACAGGGGTAAACTTGAGCTTAGCCACGAAGTTGTTCAGATCAAGCCCTGATTCGATGATCGCATAGGAGAAGCTGTAGTCGTAGTCCGACAGCGATAGCAGTTGCTCGCGTATGCGTGTATCGTCAGCGATATGGTAGCTGCGAATGCACCCTATTGCGTCGCTGGGCCTGCCGCCTTCGATCGTGCTGCGGGCAACCAGGGGGTGCCAGCTCGGCATGTCGTTGAAGTCCCTCACAACCGCCCATACTTCGTCGGCTTTTGCTTCTATCACCGAACTAACGAAAACCTTGCTCATTGATCCGTCTCCTCTATCAGCCGGTCACCCCTTGGCGGCAGCATCGGACCGGCGGGGGTTCTGGCATAGCGCAATCGTCGCCCCTGTGAAAGCCCTGAAAATCCGGGCCCGACATTATCCAGTGCTCAGGGCTCTCCACTTTCGACCGCACCGTTCCCTCTCGTTTGTCCTTTGGTTCATCAAGTTTCGCGCATGATTTCGTTAAAGTTACTGACCAGGGCATCAGCGAACGTAGGGTCGTTGATGTGGTAGGGCAGCCGGATCAGCCGGCGCTTGTCCGTTTGTTTGACCGTGCGCTCGATGGCGTCGAATAGGGCAGCGTTGGCCTCAGGATCGTGAAACGGTTTGCCCGGCAGGTCCTGGAGGTCAAGTCCCCCTTCCGGTATGAGGAACCGCACAGGCCCGTTCATCTGGTTCAGCTTGCGTCCGACCCATTCTCCGATTCGAGCGCTCTCCTCCGCCGTGGTGCGGAACGCCGTCACTTGCGGATTGTGCCGATAGAGGTTTCTTGACCGGTATTTCTCCGGCACCGTATCCGGCGCTCCGAAGTTCACAATCTCTAACCCACCGCAGGACCCCACATAAGGGATGCCCGTACGGATCATGGCGCCCAATCGGTCCTCGCCGGCGCTCAAGATACCCCCCATGTGCAGGTCGCAGATCTCCGAAGTGGTCACGTCGATGACGCCCGCCATAATGCCGGATTCCACCAGTTTCTCCATGGAACGGCCGCCCGTGCCGGTGGCGTGGAAGACCAAGCAGTCATACTTGTGCTCCAGCTTGCGGGTAACCAACTCTACGCATGGCGTGGTCACGCCGAACATGGTCAGGCCGATGGCGGGCTTGTGGTGCTCGCCCTTGGGTTTTTTGCCCATCATCATGCCCGCTAGGGCGTTGGCGGCGTTGGCCAGCACCCGCTCCGATATCCGGTTTATCCCGGAGATGTCGGTCACGGAATACAACATGCAGATGTCGGACGCCCCCACGTAGGGCGCGACGTTGCCGCTAGCCACCGTAGAAACCATGATTTTGGGAATCCCCACGTTCAGCCCTTGCATGCCCGGTGTGGTTAGGGCCGTGCCTCCGGACCCGCCGAGTCCGATCACCCCGCCGACATCCGTTTGTGAGGCTATATAATGCGTGAACGCATCGGCCATGGCGGTCACCGCGCTGCCCCGTTCCCCTGTGAACACCGCATCGGCTCCGTCCGGATGGTACTTGGCCACTTCCTGCGGTCGCACGTCGGCTGGCGAGGGCTGGCCAGAGGTGCTGAGGTCCACGGTCACCGCACGCACTCCCTGGGAGGCGATGATATTGCGGACGAAGGATAGTTCCCGATTTTTGGTGTCGAAGGTGCCGGCCACATAGGCCGCGCTGTGAGAGAGCGAGGCCTCAGGGACAGCTGGCGGTGAAACTTCATCGACCGCGCCTCTTAGCCCGCCTTCGGCCATCAAGTTGGGCACCCGCCCCCATCGCGTAATCTGTTTGGCGATGCCGGCCCGGCTCTGTTCAGACTGGCGCCGTTCAATCAGGGGATTACCATAGGACCAACGGTTGGGAAACTTGGGTACGCTCATGTATTTCGCATCGGTGGCGACAACCTCGCTCGTTTCGCGGCGGGGTGGCATCCGCGCGGCATCCGGCGCGGACTCCTCTTCATCAGATACCGCTTCCTCCGCCTTGGCGCTGATACCGAGCAGGCGTTGCTGCAGGGAACGATCGACTGCCAGGGTTGCGGAGTCCAGTTCCGTTTCAATTCGACCGTTGACCATGACCGCCAAGCGCTTGGCGACCTTTGTGGCCACACCCAGATTCTGTTCTACAAGAAGGACTGCCAAATCCTCTTCCTCTGCCAGGCGGAGGAGCAGAGTTTCCATTTGTTCCACGATTAGGGGAGCGAGCCCCTCCGTAGGCTCGTCCATGATCAGAAGTGTTGGATTCGCCACCAACGCCCGGCCGATGGTCAGCATCTGTTGCTCGCCGCCGGAAATCTGGTTGCCACCGTGGGTCCGACGTTTGGAAAGGGGCGGGAAGACCTCGTATATGAGCTCGATGCTCCAGGGACCACCGCCCTTTGCGGCCAGCCTGAGGTGCTCATTAACCGTAAGTGACGGCCAGACACGCCGCCCCTGGGGCACGTAGCCTACACCGAGATCCGCGATCCGGTAAGGGTGCAGGCCAAGGATCTCCTGTCCATCCAGGCGCACGCTCCCCTCTGCAGTGCGCAACAGACCCATTATGGCGTTGCAGAGGGTCGTTTTGCCCATGCCATTGCGCCCGACAATACCCAGGACACCATGACGCTTCAAGGTGAAGGACACCCCTTGCAACACATGGATATGACCGTAGAAGACGTGAAGGTCCTCCACGACTAGAATCTCGTCCGCATTATATTCTGACCTAGCGATGACTTTCCCCCAGATAGATAGCCTGAACGTCGGGGTCTTCCTGTATCTCGGAGGGTGAGCCCTCCTTGAACACCCTACCGTTTTCCATGATCGTGACGTTTTCGACGACTTTTAGAGCGACATCGAGGTCGTGCTCGATGATTATAAAGCCGATATGAGACGGAAGTCCATTCAGCATAGACATGAGATCGGTACGTTCCGCTGCGGACAATCCGGCTGCAGGCTCGTCCAGAAGGAGTAACCGCGGCGCCCCCGCCAGGGCCATGCCGATCTCCAATTGTCGTTGCTGGCCGTGCGACAGCGCGGAAACGATCAGATTCAACACCTCCTCCAGATGCACGAACCGGGCCATGTTCTCTGTCTGCTCTATAGCGGGGTCGTCGGCTCCGGGCCGGCGGAACGAGAACCGACCGCGGCTCACGCCGCGCTGGGCCAGATAAAGATTGTCCCGAACCGACAGATTATTGAACAACAGGGAATTCTGATAAGTTCGTCGCAGACCTCGCCGGATCCGCTCGTGGGGAGGAAGCTCTGTGATATCCTCCCCGAAAAACGTGATTCGGCCGCTGGTGGGCGGAAAGTCGCCGGTGATGGCGTTAAAGAGGGTCGTCTTGCCCGCGCCGTTGGCCCCGAGCACGGCACGCCGCTCACCGGCCTGGACGTTCATGGACACGTCATTTAGCGCCACCAGTGCACCGAAGGTCCGTCCTACGCCCCGGAGCTCCAGGGCGTAGGGGGATCCGACAAAGCTTTGGGCCTTTCCACTATCCTTCACTGCCGACAGCTCTTGACGCCCAATCCTCTAATTACAGGGAGGATTGTTGCGACCAACCGGTCCGAGGGCCAGGAACTCTTTGCGATCCATTCCCAGAGTCTGGTTCACCTGCGGAACGACCTTGACCACCTTGCTGTAGAGAACACCATCTGGGCGTTCCGCGACTTCCGTGATGAACATATCGGCTATGGCCTGTCGATTCTCGTCAAGCCTTACTACGCCCGAAGGGGTTTGCAGCTCGATTTTGGACAGGGTCTCCCGGAACGCCTTATGGTTGTTGGACAGGTCGCCGTTCACCTTATCAAGGGCGGTCAGACAGGCCACTGTGCTCACATAGTAGCCCCACGCGAAAACGGAAGGAGACGGAAAACCCTTCGGAAAGGCGGCCTTATATTCGGCAACGAACTTCTTCCAACTGGGGGTGTCCAGGTTGTCCGCCATGGCGCTCCCCGACGGGGTGCCGATCATGTACGTCTTGCGTCGGCCCTTGGAGCTCAGAACGCTCTGGTCGATAGTAACAGTGCCGCCGACCATAGGCTTGTCGCCGCCCGCTTGTTCATACTGGCTCAGGAAGTTAACCGCATCCGAGCCGCCCAGGGCCACGAAGATGGCGTCGATGTCATCCGGAATGGAGGCCACGATCGTGCTGTAGTCCTTGTTGCCGACCGGCACCCAGAAGCGCTTGACCACCTTACCCCCGGCCTTACAGTAGCCCAGCAGGAATCCCATGACATTGGTGTATGCAAAAGAGTAATCCTCTGCGACGGTGACGATCTTCTTGTAGCCCTTGACCTGGACGACATACTCGCCGACCCCAGCCATGAACTGCACCCCGTCGCCGGTGAACCGGAAGAAGTTAGGGGCCGGGTTTCGCAGGGTGGTGTCCTGGGCCGCAGAGATGCCGTTGAAAAACGTCACCTGAGGCTGGGTATGGGCATAATCTTTCACGGCAATGCCTTCCGAGCCTGAGAGCGGGCCAATGACGATATCGACTTTATCCTGCTCCACCAGCTTGCGCGCCGCCCGGGTGGCACTGTCGGGGGTGGCGTCCGTCGACATGGTGTAGAGCTTGATCTTCTTCCCGGCCACGGTGTAGTTCCACTGCTGCAGGGCAAGCTTGACACCGCGCATGCCATCCTGGCCAAGCACGGCGAAAGGGCCTTCAAGCGTCGCCATTGCACCGATTTTGATGACACCGTCGGCCTGGGATGTCACGGGCAGACACAGACTCACCGCCAAAGCTGCACAGATAATCAAAACTCCTAACGCTTTCTTCATGGTTTCCCTCCTTTTGAGAATTTGAAAGTTTCAGCCTAACCGGGCGTTGCATTAAAGCTTCTTAGTATCGTTACGCCCGTACCTCCCTCATCCACAATTTGCATTGATCTTAGTGGTTTGTCTTCAACTCCATCCTACCAAAAGCCCGTCGTTCCCGCACCTCGATGGCGATTTAATGAGTCGCAGGTGCGGTCCATTGCCTTAATTTCTGCCAGAGACCGAGAAGCCCGTCGGGTGAGAACAGCACAATGGCCAGGAACACCGCCCCGATCAGCAGGTTAAACCGTTCGCTGGCGATTAAGTCAATGGCGAAGTTCTCCAGCAGAGTGAACAAGACGGCGCCGATAAAGGCGCCCACCGGGTGGCCCAGACCGCCGATCACCGCAATGACCAGGATGTCGATGGTGGGTCCGATACCGATAGAGCCCGGCGAGATGCGTCCGTTGAGCCAGATCATCAGTACGCCGCCAAACGAGGCGATGAGGGCGGCGACGGTGTAAGCCAGAATTCGGTGGGCTCTCACGTTGAAGCCGAGAGCCTGCATGCGCCGATCGTTATCCCTGATCCCCTGCAGCGAGAGACCGAAGGTGGACCGCCGAAGATAAACCACCACAAAGTAGGCGACGGCCACCACCGCCAGGCTAAGATAATAAAAGGGCACGGGATCTCGCCAATTCACCCCCCCGATGACCGGTGGTTTGAGGCCCGCGAATCCGTTCCAACCGTTTAGTATGTTGTAGTTTTGGCGGGCGAAATAATAAAAACCCACGGCGATGGCCAGCGTGATCATGATTGTGTAAATGCCCGTAGTTTGGACCGAAATCGCGCCGATCAGGGTGCCAAAGAGGGTGGCTATGACGATGGCCAGGATGACCGCCGCCAACCAAGGCCAGCCCAACCCCATGTTGAAGCTGTTGACCCCCAGCACGGCCACCGTGTACCCGGCGCAACCCGCCACACTGACCTGGGCCAGGGAAACCATCCCTCCGTATCCGGCCAGGAAGGTCAGGCTCAGGGCGATCATGCCCAGGATCAGCGACTGGGCGCCGATTTGTACGGTCCAGAAGGGCGATGCGATCCAGGGATAGACCAGCAGGAACACAAAGACGAGTACGTGCCATAGCACGTCAGCCTGGCTTGTGCCACGTATCACCTGTGCGTTGCTTCCCCTCATCAGGCGCGCCTCCCAAGGAGGCCTTGTGGCCGGAAGGCCAGGGTGAGCACCATGATAATGAAGGTGTACACAACCCCGTATGTGGGCGAGTAGGCTAGACCAAACTGCTCCGCAAGGCCGATGAGAAGCGCGCCCAGCGCCGCGCCACCCACGCTGCCCATGCCCCCGACGATGACCACGACCAAAGAGGCCAGCAAATATCTCAGGTCTTCGCCCGGCGCGATGGAAAGGGCGGATCCGCCCACCACCCCTGCAAAACCTGCGAGACCGGCACCAATGGTGAACACGATTGCAAAGACGCGGTGCACGTTGACGCCTGTGGCGGCCAGCATGTCGCGATCGTCCACGCCTGCGCGGATCATCATCCCGACCCGTGTCTTGTCGAGAAATAACCAGAGCGCCAACCCGATCACAACGGCGATAAGGAGGATGAACAAGCGGTAAGTGGTATAGACTTTTATAATGGGAAGGCGGGTGACTCCGTAAAGCGCGTCCGGTATTTCGAACTGGTAAGTCACACCTCCCCAGACGGCTAGCATAACATCGGCCAGTATGATCGAAATACCGATAGTCACCAAGGTCTGGCGCAGATCCTGACCTTCCATGAAGCGAAAAATGCAGACCTGCAATAGCAACCCCAGAATTGCTATCGCAACGAACCCGCCGGCGGCGCCCAGAACCCAGGAGCCGGTGGCCTCCGCCACGTCGAAACCGACGTAAGCCCCAAGCAGGAAAAGCGAGCCGTGGGCCAAGTTGACGTTGCGCATGACCCCAAACACGAGGGTGAACCCGCTGGCCACCAGGAAATAGAGGGCGGCAAGCGTAAGTCCGTTCAAGATGGTCATAATGAAGAGCTTCATTATGGGCTCCCCTAACCTGTTGGGTGGTATTTGTTTCAGTCGATCATACGTAGGACTTCCAAGGCGTTGTCCGAGTCAGTGATGAGTATGTGAATGACCCCGGTACGCAATGCGCCAAGAATCGCTTTTGACTTTCCCTCTTTACTAACCGCAGCAATGACCGTAAGGTTCAGAGCAGTCGTTGAAGTTCTTGACGTGAAATGCCCAATTTTCGGGCTACTTCGGCCTGGATCTTCCTTTCTACAGAATAGAGGGACGCTGGGTGGGTGAGGAAGTCGAAAAAATTAAGTTTTTCACTTGAGGTTTGAGGCATGGTCACAGCCCATTAGCGATTAAAGTTGGCAATATCCAAAGCTGCTATAAATATCTTCTAGCCCGTTTGTGAGCCTTTGCTTATACTATAAATATTTTTGATATAATAAGGTGTCTTCTCTGTCAAGGATTACTTGCTTGAAAAGCATCTAGCGATTATCTGCGAGGAAGTCATTGACAAACTGTCAAAACAAATCCTCATGGCCAAAGCTGGGCGACACCCTTTTCCTGAATGATCTTACTTAAGGCTCTCCCGAATTAGGCCTTGACAGGGGTCCTACAACTATTTATTAGAAATGAATAGCTACCATACACTATATGAGCATTTGCTTTCAATGCATGGAGTGACCCTGCCCATTGCTAGTCGAAACCTGACGGCCACTTTCTTGCGGTGCGGTGGGCTACATGTTTGGACATCATTTAGATAATGAATATCTAAAGGCCTTGGATGTGTTGCCCCTGGCCGACGAAATAACCTAGGGTAGCACGGCTGCCATCCCACGCCTAAATTTCGGCATTTCGCCTTGGAATTTATCGATATATGTATTAAAGAATAGGATGTTATAGGGCTCCTGGAAGAATGTAAATCAAAATGATTTGCGGGGACTTATGGTGCTTTGACCTAACGGGCACAGAAAGCAAGTGGAGGAGGGAAAAAATGGCCAAAAAATACGGTCGCGACGAAGTGAACGCTCGGCTTAGGGAAACGCTGAAGGCCGGAAAATCGATCATCCTCGGTGGAGCAGGGGACGGCTTCACAGCCAAGCTGGAGGAAAAAGGAGGCCTGGACATAATCGGGATATACAACTCCGGACGATTCAGGCACTTTGGCGCTGGTTCCCTGTCCGGTTTGATGCCGTTGGGACGTAACCAGGATATGGTTATGGACTACGCCGCCGAGGTCCTTTCCATGGTGAAGGAGACC
Source organism: Desulfobacteraceae bacterium (assembly GCA_016783065.1). Lineage (GTDB taxonomy): Bacteria > Desulfobacterota > DSM-4660 > Desulfatiglandales > Desulfatiglandaceae > JABMQV01. The sequence goes on from JADHXI010000001.1 coordinate 85,501, forward strand.
CCGGTGATCGCCGGATTTTGCGCGCAGGATACCAGGACGCTTTGGGAGCATTGGTTCAATACGCTCGCATCGATGGGTGTCTCAGGCTTCATGAACTTCCCCACCGTGGGTCTCATCGATGCAGACTCCCGCTACCGGAATAACCTGGAGGAGTCGGGACTCGGCTTCGATAGTGAGGCAGAAGTGCTAAGGATCGCCCATGACTTAGGATTCTTCACTGTTGGCTATTGCTTTACTCCTGACGAGGCCAAGATGATCGCCAAAGCCGGAGTTGATATCATTGGGTGTCACGTTGGCCTGACCTCGGGAGGCCTGATTGGTGCGGGAACGGTCATGACACTGGATGAGAGTGTCAAGGTGACCAACCAACTGATCGCCGCGGCAAAGGAAGTACGTCCGGCCGGGGACTTCATCGCCATGACCCATGGAGGACCCATGGAGGACCCCGAGAGCACCGCCTATGTCATGGAGCGCACCGAAGCCGTCGGCTACCTGGGGGCCTCCAGCATCGAGCGCACCCCCGTGGAGCCCGCAGTTATCAAAGTCTGCCAGGAATTCAAGAATATACCGGTCAACATACCAGACTGGTTGAAGCTGTAAGTTCTATCTGGATTTCAAGGAGGGGCCTTCATCCGAGGCCTGGATGAATCGCAAATGTCAGGCCTCGGGAGGTACCAGTCCAATTTATTAGGGGGATCTCATGGCTAAAAAATATAGCAGGATAGAGGTGTTGGACCGTCTTCACCGACAACTCGAGGCGAAAAAGCCTTTGCTTATGTTTGGCGCGGGTATCGGTTTGACCGCCAAGTGCGCCGAATTGGGCGGGGCTGACCTGATCGCAGTCTATTCCACTGCCATGTATCGTATGATGGGACAACACACCCTAATGGCCTTCTTACCGTACTCCAACGCCAATGAACACGTAGCCAAGATGGCCTGTGAGATCCTCCCGGCGGTCAAAGAAACTCCCTGTATCGTCGGCATAGGCGCCCATGACCCCAGCCTGAACCAGGAAAGGTTCATGGATGAAATGATGGCGCTGGGCTTTTCCGGCGTAACCAACGAGCCCTTTGCGGGCATTTACGGTCCTGATTTCGCGGCCCAATTGGAATCTGCCGGGCTGGGCTTTTCCAAGGAAGCGGAAATGATTGCGCTGGCTCACAGTAAGGGAATATTTACCGTTGGTTGGGCCTTTAACCCGGAAGAGGCCCGCAAAATGGCCGAGGCCGGGGCGGATGTGGTTGGTGCCCTGGTGGGCGTAACGGCTGGGGGGCTGAGTGGCCCTAAGGATTCATTGACGTTAGAGAAAGCTACAGAGGCGGTTCAGGCCATGTACCAGGCAGCCAGGGAGGTGAATCCCGACGTCATCGTCCTCACCCACGGGGGGCCATTCAAGGATCCGGAAACGGCCGAATATTCCATTTTACATTCCGGCGCAGTTGGCTACGCCGCTGGATCCAGCGGGGAGCGACTGCCCGTTGAAAACGCGATCGTTGAAGTTACGAAATCTTACAAGAATATGAAACTGGACATGGGGTCCAAATGAGTCTAACCGACCTTTTTCTACCCTTGTGACCGTGCTTTGTCATAACTTGTCAGGAATGTAGGGTTTTTAAGGAAAGGAGAGTGTTTGCGCATGAAGGTGGTGGCCTTCAGCGGTAGCGCCCGCAAGGATGGCAACACCGCTATTCTGGTGCGGGAGATTTTTAAAGAGTTAGTGCAGCATGGCCTCGAGACCGAGCTGGTGCAGCTTGCCAGTATAGAAATCAAGGCCTGCCTCGCCTGCTACCGGTGCTTTGAAAACAAAGATCAACACTGCTCGGTCGAAGACGACGAGCTTAACCAGTTCATTGATAAGATGCTGGCCGCAGAGGGAATTATCCTGGCCTCGCCCACCTACATCGGAGACGTCACCTCTATTATGAAAGCCTTGATTGACAGGGCGGGGATGGTTTCACGTGCCAACGATAACATGCTGAGGCGCAAGGTGGGAGCGGCGGTGGCCGTGGCCAGCTGGGGCGGGGCCATCCACACCTTCGACTCCCTGAATCATTTTTTTCTAATCGGCGAGATGATAGTCGTGGGGTCGAGTAATTGGAACCTGGGCTTCGGAAGGGAAAAGGGCCAGGTGCTTCAAGATCAGAAATCCTTGGAGACCATGAGGACATTAGGTCGCAACATGGCCTGGCTGCTCAACAATATCCACACCGAAAAGGCTAGTCGCTAGAGCCGACGCTTCGCCGGGGGCTAGGGGTGTTGATGCAATATGGCACATTTCAACCCGTATTTCGCAAGTCTCGGCGGAAAACCGCAAATCGTAAGGCCTTGCAAAGGACTTCCTTCATATTGACACCTCCCGCCAAACAAAGTAAAAAACATCTCTAGGCCACCCCTGAAAAGGTCTTTGACAGAAGATTATTCACCGCAGAGGCGCGGCCTCCGGCCCGTAAGGCCTACGCCCCGGTGGGAGGACGCGGAGGTTACTTCTTTATTGTTTTCCTTTGACCCCGGTTAAATGGATTTCGTATTTAACTGGGCAGGGACGAAGGAAAACAATAATCACAAGCCTCATGGCGACACAACCATCTTATCCAAATTTACGTTATTATATGCCCAGCTGTTGTCTTATCTATCATTAAGGCGTAGATCTTTTCTTTTCTGGCCTCTCAGCAGAAAAGAAAAAATATTTCCCCTCTGCGAACTCTGCGTCTCAAGCGAAGCGGGCGGTGAAAAATATTATTTCACTTACCCGCATAGGAAAGCTGGGACCATCAGCATAGGTGAAGGTTTAAGGGATTAATAAATGGCCTTTATAGGAAAGTTTCTTGGAAAACGTGTGGAAATACCCGAAGACCGTCGCCATAACGGAAGACAGGGGCTTTGGGCAAAGCCGGAGGGTCAAGAGATTGTCTTTGGGTTTCCAGAACCCTCCCTTGTCTTGATCGGGGGAATCAATGATCTCGAATGGATCGCGTCAGAAGGGAAGGGGGTGCGGAAGGGAGAGACCGTATTTTTTGCCATTACCGGTAAGATCTCGTATATGGACGCACCAACAGGAGGGGTTATCCATTTTAATCCCAAAGCAAAACAAGACCCTTCATTGGTTTCAAGAGACCCTTACGGGGAAGGGTGGTTGTTTAGGATAAGACCAGCCCAGCCCGGGGGAGACGCATTGGATGAGTTTGTCAATGCCGCTGAGTACGTGGAAGGCCTAAAGGGCACGGAAGGATGCAAAAACCCCGATGGATTGAAGGGAGGGGTATCGGGTATCTGTAAGGCGGTTTATTCCGGAATTCGGGAACAGAAACTGTGATACCCCTTACCTTGCAAGTCAGGTAGTCCCACCCTAAGAAAGGAGGAATCGTCTGCCATGAAAGAGAGTGATGTCCTGAAAAATGCTTTTGCAATGCCGTTGGCGAGCCCTGCTTATCCTCCCGGTCCGTATCGGTTTGTAGACCGGGAGTTTCTTATCATCACCTACCGCACCGATATGGATGTTCTTCGGCGTTTGGTTCCGGAACCTCTGAAAGTGACGGAACCTCTCGTCAAATATGAATTTATCCGCATGCCGGATTCTTCAGGGTTTGGTGACTACACCGAGAGTGGCCAGGTCATTCCGGTCAGTTTTGAGGGGAAATCTGGCGGATATACCCACTGCATGTTTCTTAACGACTATCCTCCCATCGCTGGTGGGCGGGAACTGTGGGGGTTTCCCAAGAAGCTGGCGGACCCGAGCCTTGCTGTTGAAAAAGACACGATGGTGGGTCGCCTCGACTATGGTCCGGTTCATGTGGCTTTCGGAACAATGGGCTACAAGCACAAAACAGCTGATTTGGATGAAGTCACAACGGCCCTGAAGGGGCCCAATTACCTTCTGAAAATAATTCCTCATGTTGACGGCTCGCCACGTATTTGTGAGATCGTCGAATATTTTCTTGAGGACGTGATTGTTAAAGGGGCCTGGACTGGCCCAGCGGCCCTTGAACTTCATCCTCACGCCTTGGCCCCGGTGGCAGAACTCCCTGTTTTGGAGATAATTTCCGGGCTTCATATCGTAAGCGATATTACGTTGGGGCTTGGTCGTGTGGTGTACGACTACCTGGCCTGATCTTCACGGGAAGCCCCTCTTAAAGCAGGCCTTCAGCCGCAACCAAACCAGTGACCGGCATTAGCGATTGGACCTGAAAGGTTGCTGGCTCACCTTTGATAAAGAAGCTCACAAACGGATCGAGAAAGAAAGGGTGTCCTGTTTAGTTTCAGAGGGATTACCCGACGACTGGCCGATTGGGTAAATCAAAAATCGAAACAACCGTCCCCTCTCTTTTTCTTAATAAACTAAAAGGAGAATTTTATAATGCCATATGCACCATTTCATGAAAGATTTCCTGATGTTGCAGAAAAGGAAACCCGTGCAATAGTGATAATAGGTGATCCAAAATTGCCAAGTGATACCTATGGATTAACAGAGGCTTATTGCGATGAATTAGACTGTGACTGCCGCCGTGTATTCTTCAATGTAATCTCGACTAAACAGAAAAAAATTTTGGCAACAATTGCCTTCGGATGGGAGAGTAAAAAATATTATGCCAAATGGCTGGGTGACAATGACCCAGAAACAATAAAGGAGCTGAAAGGGCCTGTTCTTAACTTGACAAGCCAACAATCAAAACTTGCACCTGCGCTCTTAAGACAAATTAGGTTTGTTTTGAAAGACAAGAACTATGTGGAAAGATTGAAGAGACATTATAAGTTGTTTAAGGGTGAAATAGAAAAGGAAGGGGAAAGAAATAGCAGAAAGCAAGAAAATGCCGGTTCAAACGATAATGCTTTATCATCTTTCCCGAAAGTTGGGCGTAATGCTCCATGCCCTTGTGGGTCCGGAAAAAAATATAAGAAGTGCTGTATTAATTGAATTGAAGAGAGGTCAAGTTGAATCCATATACCGGTAGGCTTTTGGGTTATGTTTGCCTCAGTCTCTTTCTTGCGTTTGTTGCCGGGCCTTATACCGGGCAAAAAATGGTTTCAAAGACCGAGCCGGTTGTTTATCTCTCCGCGGTGGCATTGAGCACATCAGCACAAAGACTCGCCTGTTTAGAAGGCATAAAAAGTGTCAGTGAAAAGGATCTGACCTCTTTTCCCAAAATAAGAAAGGCCCTATCATTCCTGAGTCGTTCTCCAATTGAGACCAACCAGGTGAGCCTTTACGGCGGGAATCTGGAGGCCTTTATCAAAGGCGCGCTCGGTCAGTCTCAAAGAGAGTTCTGTTTTGAATACAATGAAAGAACCTTTAAGCTTGTCTGGTTGATTATCCGGGACATGGGATCATTATATCTGGTCAGCCTGAATGAACCACCTTCTGTTCCCTCCCTTGCCAAATCAGACCTCTCCAAATACCCTGAGATGGCTGCCTATATGAGAGATCTGGAGGGGGCGGCCCAGGAGGCAAGAGAGCTTCACCGGGAGGACAAGACAGAACCCACCGGTTCTCCATCCGGTGGAAGTGTAAAGACCCTGGATGACGCAACTAAGCTATTTGAGCAAATAAAGCGGCAGGTTAAGCGGCGACGACTGGCCTCGCGGAACGTAAAACAGGCTTCCTTTTATAGAAGCGAACGGATACAAATGGGCTGGGATGAATGGGCCGACCTGAATAAAACTCTGGGCACGAGCCCCGAAAAGGCCGTTTTTCGAATAGGGGATTATCTGATCATAGGCTTTTCAGAGGAGCTTGCCGAGCGTGTCCCCACAGATATCCAATGGTTTAGAATCAGCAGATATCTGTTTGGGGCTATATTCCTTTTCTTCGGGCTCTATGCCATGTGGGGTATCTATAAAAAACGTCCGGGGATAAACCTCAATCCTGGATGGGCTGCTATTATTGGGGACGGGATCTTTATCCTATTTGTTGGTTTTGGGGCCTACTGTTTGATCGAATATGGGATGGGCAAATATTTTGCAATGACTTCTTTCTTAGGTGATGAGGTCGTGCGGAGCATATGTTCCATTGCTTACCTGCCTGTAACCGCCTTTTGCGCCCTTTTTGCCGCCAATCAATTCAACCAGAGTGTCGAGGTGGAAAACGAAGGTCTCAGACTCCACTACCCGGATGGATCAAAGGTGTTGGCCTGGCAGGATATCCAGGGATTTGATTTGAAGGAGAGCTATACGGTCGTGGGTCGCGGGGGGATAATGCTGCCCCGGAAACTTCAGACCAAACTGATCATCCAGACTACGGGCGGTATGACAAGCCTGGTTGAGCCGGGATTTAAGGAGACCAAGCGGAAGCTGATCAGCACGATCAAAGACAAGGCGCCCGAACGGCTGCAGTCTGACCTGGAGAAAGTGACCGAGGAGTGGTAGGATTGTTCTTGATTTAAATGCGGGTTATGTGCGAAATAAAAAGTTATGCCCCGTAAAAAGTCCCCAAGCCCGTCACCCCTGCGAAAGCGGGGGTCCATAAACACCTGATTCCCCTGGATTCCCGCGTTCGCGGGAATGACGAAAACGGATGCTTTTTGACTTTTTACGAGTTCATCACCCCATTGTTGGATTCCAATCATTTTATGGTGGATCACAACTCAACACCAGGACCTTTGATACAGGAACAGGTCCCTTCAACAGCATTCTTTTGCATGAAAAAAAATACAATAATAAACCACTGTTAAAGTTTAATGCTCTTCCTCTCAGTTGGAAAGGGAAAAGAAGTTAATTGCTGCACAGCTCAACTACCTGTCCGTTATTGAGGAGGTTCTCATGATGATCAACCGCTTTAATTTTCTTGTCGTTTGCACCCTTGTTTTTGTTCTGACGTTCTGTTTTCTATTACAGAGTGATGTCAATGCTCAATGTTCGAAAAATGACATATGGTCTGTTTTTGTTGGATCTAGTGAATTGGGAGATGTTAATGATAAACTTCTTACAGAGTAGGTTTCGCCGGAAAAAAACTGTAAACAGGTTTTCAGCAGACGATGGGATGGGGGAAGCTCCAGCCGTTCCGTCAGTATTGTACTCACCATTTATAAAACTGCCCAGGCAGCCAGAGATATTGTGGAAAAATATGGCAAGGGAGGGAGCGGCATTGTTCCTGTTTCTCCCCGGATCGGAGATGCCGGGTATTGGACAAATACTATGACTCGCCCATATTATCTTATCTGCAGAAAAAATGTGACTATTTCTTTTTTCAGCCGCTATGCCCGTTCAGGGTATGTGGGGCCCCAGGACTCATATCTCAAATCAATGGTTGACCGGCTTGATCAATTAGGGTGTGTTCCCACGGTCTGTACCACAAAAGATCATATTATTACCATTTCTAAACCAGTACAATGTTCACCAAATCCTGCAAAAGCGGGTGACAATGTTACCTGTTCAGTCAATGCCGTGGATAGCCAGCTACACTCCCTCAACTACGAATGGTCTTGTGCAGATGGAAAATTTTTAACGAATAATACTGCCAGTTCAAATGTGATCTGGGTTGCACCGATAAATAAAACGCCTCAAATTAAAGACTATGTGATAACTGCAACGATCACCTGTCCAAATGGTGGGCACGTTCAATCTTCATATGACCAGATGAATTTTCCAGACGACAAGGCGATTCAAATCACCAGTGCTCCTCGAGGAGATCCCAATCCAGTTGAATCCAAAAAAGACGTTATCTGCTCTGTTCAAGCCACCCATCCTGACGGTCTACCACTGACTTATAAATGGAGAACCAGTCAGGGATCATTTATCCAATCTGATCCAAAGAAAGCACAGTGGTTATGGCAGGCACCAGAGAATATTACGGCCATGATTCTTGATTGCCCGATTGAGGTCATCATCACCTCATCTGACCGTTTGCAGGCAAAAGGGTCATATGTCCAAAAAGTGCTGGGACAGAATATGCTGGAACTATCAATCGAAAACAAGGCCGACCTTGAAAAAAAACTCTTTCTAACTGGCCGGAAAATAACAATTATAGGAAAACTTACGAATGCCGGTCAACCTGTTTTTTGGGCTGATATTGGGATGGTCCTGAAACCTCAAACTATGAGCCCCATTCAGCATGCGGGGGCTTTTACCCGAAGTGATGGTTCCTTCTCCATCACCTATGAGGTGCCCCGATTTCGCGAGAGTGAGATGGCCAAACCCGAGGAATGGCTCATCACACTTACTGCGAAGCCAATAGAAACAGAAATGGGAACTACTACTGCTGAGGTCAAAGTTCACATAGTCCCCCTATATTTTCAGCTCAAATCAGTACGACTTGTACAAGTTATCGAAACGCCATTAATAAATGGTGAACGTTATCTTGCCGCTGATAAAAAAGCTGCCTTACGTGTTTACATTGCCTGTCCGAATCTAACTGGTATCGAAGAAGAAAAATTCCCCGATATAAAGATATCACTCGATATTGGGTATGGAAAGACGGATATTCTTAAAGCCCCTGCCACATTTCAACTGAAAAAGCGGCCAAATTTTGCAGTCAATCACTCATTGAAACCAATCGACCTGATGATTCCCCCTTTAAAAGCTCATCCCCAGGGTCCACTCCTGATCGGTGCCCTTGTCGATCCCGACTTTATCTATACTGATCCGCAAGACTCCAAAGGAATGTTTCAAGGGATTCCTGCCCGGGTGAAAAAAATGAAACATCTGTCACTCCGATTCATTCCCGTCAGTATTCCTACCACTATAGGTAAGGATTTGGATAATAGCGAATTGATGAAATTCTGGCGCTATTGCGAATTGCAGGAAAATTTTATCCGGAAGACTTATCCGCTCCCCTCTTCTCATATTCATATAATAAAAAGAGTGTTCACTTATAATCCTTTGGTGAAAAATGCAATGTTCGTGCTAACGAGACTGAATCTCGAGAGTTACCTTGATCTCGCGGGTTACCTTGAAGGGAGTATTCTCGTTGGTGTTCTGCCCAATGACAATTCCTGGTTCAGCAATCCCCAAGATTCAGGAATGACCAATAAACTGAATCGTGCCGCAGTCGTTCGTTATGAACGGACAATTAAAATGATAGATTACTTCGAGCCCGATGGTCTGACGGCCCATGAAGTTGGACATTTGAATGACTTGAATCGTGGGGGAATGTCTAAAGAGGAATATAGAACTCATCCGGAACCACATCCACTAACAGTGTCCGGTGGCCAAGTCACGTTCGGTGGGAAAAAGATTCGTGGTCTTATCTTAAAAAACAACCGTGTGTACGACCTCAAAGATGACGATGAATTCAGCCAGGCCTTCCCCTATCCGATAGAGAAGGAGCATGTCCTGTGTTTTATGGGTAATGTTCCCAATAGGGGTGAAGATAGAGGTTATGCCTATGCTCAATGGGTTTGCCCGGAAACCTATGCCCAGCTTTTTAAAGCCCTCATGGATCCGCCTGGTGAACCGATGTTGTATGTCGCAGGTTTTATACAAGCTGATGGTGCTGCCACAATAGAACAGATCTATGAAATCATAAAAGAACCCGGTATTAAATATAAGGGAGACTATTCTGTCGAATGTTTGTCTGCAACGGGTGACATCCTTTCACAGGCTTCATTTGGAGTACGTCAAGGAAGTGATCAAATCTTCGGAGTGACGCTTCCCGCTCCACAGGGAATTTCAAAAGTTGTGCTCAAATACCGAGATTCAGTGAAAGCGGAGAAGAGGCGTTCGGCGAATAAACCAGTTGTAAAGGTGCTGACTCCGAATGGAGGGGAAACAATTGAATCCACAATGAACATGCGATGGGAAGCATCTGATGCGGATAATGACAGTCTTGTTTATTCAGTACTTTATAGTAATGATGGGGGCAACAACTGGGTTACCCTCCAATCAGAACTGGATAAAACCTCCTATGATATTCCATCAGAATCATTACCTGGTGGGAATGAATGCCTCCTTAAAGTTATAGCTTCCGATGGATTTAATACAAGCTCTGATATATCAGACAATTCTTTTTCGGTCCCCAATTTGAAACCGATTGTCGTCATTTCCTCACCACTTGTGGGAGCTACCTATAACATAAATGAGAAAATCATCCTGAAAGCTGGTGGTTTTGATCCTGAAGACCAGACTGTTGAGGGGTCATCTTTTCAGTGGAAATCAGACATACAGGGTGAACTGGGGGGTGGAGAAGAATTACTGGTTTCATCACTGAAGATTGGTAAACATATCATTTCGGCCCGGATAAAGGATACGTCCGGACAGGTGGGAGAAGCAAATGTATCGATAACAGTCACTGCTCACAAAGTTCCCAAGAGCCAAAATAAACCCGAAGTAACCCTTCTTTGCATTACCGGGGATCCGATCGAGGGCAAATCTGTGGGATTCGCGGCAACGGCGTCTGATCAAGACCCTCAAGATAAACTGACCTATCAATGGTATCTGGACGGGCAGCCGGTCGGGTGGACGGGACTCTCTCCAAAATGGCGGGATCCCAAACCAGGGGCCCACAATGTGGCCATTATGGTGTCTGACGGAAAAGAGAAGGTGAGAAAAGTCGTTGCCTTTACAGTTAAGGCGGCAGCCCCCCCACCTCCACCAACAGTCAGTTCAGTCATCGAGCAGACCTTGTTGTTAGACAGTATTCCTCCTTCGTCTCGAAACCAAAAAGACGTATTCGCTCCCGGGGATGCCATATATGTGTGGATTGAGAGTAAGATCCTAAATACGCCCCACAAGCTGGAAATCGTATGGATCAATCCTTCCGGAAAAGAGATAAAGCGGGAAAAGTTTGATCTGCGCGGATGGGGCGCAAGAGAAACCTTCTGGTCTGAACTGCAGACGGGGCGTCAAATGATGCAGGGACGGTGGAAAATAGAGCTTCTTATAGATGGCAGGGTTGATCGAGCCATGTACGTCCTTTTCAAACCCTGAATCGGGTCAGATGTCTCAGAAAATATTGGCGTTATTTTGAGAAAACCTATCATTACAGCATGAAACTCCCCAATTGCTAACGGTAAACGACTTCGCATACTGCGAAATCCTATGTTTGCATCAAGTGCTAACTTTCACGCTTGTATGACAGCATATTTCGTGAATGCAGGCGACTCTTTATACAACATCGGGGTCGGGTCAAAAAACAGGGTTTTTGGCCAAGCACTAATTGTTGGCAACTTTTGACGAAGGAGGGAATCACCATGGGACAGGAACTCACCGCGAGCAGTTTGATTGATCTGGTCGCTTACCAGGACGGATCGGTGGTAAGCAAGACACTGTTGGAGAAGAAAACAGGTACGGTCACTCTGTTTGCCTTTGATAAAGGCCAAGGGCTGAGCGAACACACTGCACCGTTTGACGCCCTGGTGTGTGTGCTGGACGGGGTTGTGGAGATCTCTATCGCTGGCACACCCGTCACAGTGAAACAGGGCGAAATGCTTGTCATGCCGGCAAACGAACCCCATGCCTTACGGGCAATAGAACGGTTCAAGATGATGTTGACGATGATACGATTGTAAGCCCTAACCCGGCAAAGCCGGCCTCCGGCTCGTAAAGCCTACGGCTCGGAGAGAACCAAATTGAATATTGACGATTTGTGGTATCGCTTCGCTCTGTTTTTTCTATTAAAATCGATAGAATTCCCTAAATATTCGATCTGGCTATGGCATAAATCATGTGCAAACATGATGTGATTTCAATAAATAGGTGCCAAGTTCACAATAAACTTAGGCACGCGGTGTTCGGCTACTTCAAAAGCGATGCGTCAATCCACTTTAAGAAAATGCCTTAAAGAAACGCTCGAACCCCACTCCATATCGCTCCGCTTATTTCTGTAAACGTATTAAGAAGTTACAGGTGATTTCATGGAATATATCGCACTGGGGAGCATTACCCTTGCTTTTGTGATGACGGCGATTCTTATGGTCTGTCATTATTTATCTCCCCTTATTGTGAAGATTCCGGGTCTTGACAAGCGCAAAATAACATCATTCGCAGGAGGAGTGGCGGTCTCATATGTGTTTCTCCATATGCTCCCGGAATTGGTGGAAGGGAATGAGGCCATTGGCGAAATCCTTAAGAATGATGTTCCTTTATCGCCCATATTGGATCTTGGCATATTCATCGTGGCCTTGTTCGGGTTTAATCTTTACTACGGGCTGGAACAGTTGGCCAGGAAGGCCTCTGCAGAACCATCGGGATCAAGCAGAAAGGTTTACAGGCTCCACCTCGTCATGTATTGCTTTTATAATTTCTTGATTACTTACACAATGCCCCTTAGGGTCCAAACCGGGCTGTTATATTCGATCATTTTCACCATCGCGATGGGACTCCATTTCACGATGATGGATCGAAATTTTAATCGCCATTTCAGTCGCCAGTTTTCTGCGACCGGTCGAAAAATACTGGTTCTTTCCCTGCTTCTGGGCTGGTTTATTACCGCCGTTACCGAACCCATAAATGTTCTCGTGGTATCCCTGATGATTGCCTTTTTATCGGGCTCGATACTCTATAATGTCTTCCGGGAAGAACTGCCTTTGGAAAAGACGAGTTATCCGGCATTCACCCTTGGACTTATAGTAACCGCCGTACTTCTGATATTCCCCTTGGTCCTTGTCGCAGAATGAGTTGATCCACCACGTTTAAATCCACCCACTATGCCTCGCCGGTTTGACCGACACACTGACAGGAGGCTCAATCCTCAATCATTTCATTCCTTATGGTTTCCAGCTTTCCGAAACATATGAGCTTGTCGCCGATCCCAACTTTTGTCTGGCGCGGCGGATTGGGGGTAACCACATCTTTTCGCTCCAGAGCAAGGACAACGATGTCATGAGCGGCGAGATCAGCATCATGCAAAGTCTTGCCCACAATTGAACTATCCTTAAAGACGCTGATGCTGGAGACGCCATACCCACCTGTTTCCACCAGAAGTTCCTTGAAGGATACAGGTTTGACAAATTCTCGTTTAACAATTCTTTTCTTGAAGAGTTCATTGAGCTTGAGTGAAAGTGTTGTGTGGGAAAAAATCTTGTAAATTACATACACGATGACTGCAATCAATACGATCTTAATCAATGTCTCCAAACCGTGCGAGATAATGCCATGCAGAAAAGGAACGGAAAACCCATCTGAGGTCATGGAGCTTGCGAATGTGGCAATCAAAGTCACGAAACCAGCATTTCCAAGTACCATGAGCACGGACGCGATTTGACGCCTCTGGGGATCTGACACTATCAGTTCTGCCTCTTTGGTAGTAAAACCGGTTCCCGTAAAACATGAAATGGACTGAAATAGCGCCTGCGGCCCTTGAGCCCCTGTCAGTTCAAAGGCGATGGCCCCGATCTTAACCACTATAATGGACACGATAAGAATAATAACAAACAGTATTAGACTCATATTCCCTCCTAACCCTGGGTTTTTGAATGTCCCTTTGGCCGGTTGCGTTTTCAAGCGCTCAAATCTTGATCTTTAATCGCATGCTCAGGTTCTGTTAGCCCACTTTTTTTCAGGGCCGATCGGATCTGTTCTCGCTCCTTTTCTGATAATTTCATTAGGGGTGGACGTACGATAGCTTCATCGATTCTGCCCAACATGACTAAGGCTTCTTTCATCCGGTTGTGCATGTCCACAATCGGGGGTTTATATATCTCAGCCACCAACGGATAAAGGCGGTCATTCAATCTGCAGGCCTCCTCAATATTACCCTGCTTGGTGAGATCGAACAATTTGGCCTGCAATTCAGCCACCACGCTCCCAAGCCCTGAAATGGCGCCATCCGCCCCAAGGACGAAGGTACTCAACAGCGACATTGTATAGCTGGACAAGATGCTCACCTGCCGCCCGGTTTCCCGGATTGTTTTCAAATTTTTCTCAAAGGCAACGATGTCATTGCTCCATTCCTTGATCGCGGCCACCTGGGGAATTTCGGTCAGCTTCACCAGAATTTCCGGTGTATAACCAATCCCGTTTGCCGGCGGATACTGAAAAACCACCATCGGTAGGTCCACGGAGTCGGCAATTCGAGCAAAGTGGGCATACGCCATTTCCGGGCGAAGCTGGGCTCCCAGACTGAAAAGACTGGGAGGAAATATTAAGAGTCCGTTAGCGCCCTCTTCCTCGCAGTCCTTGGCCAGACGAGCAGCCTCCAGGCTGCCGTCCGCATATACCCCTGCTATAAGGGGGACGATATCACCGACCTCGTCCACAGCAATGGCCAGAGCCCGACGGCGTTCGTCTCGATCCAGAGATGACACTTCTGCGGCGTGACCGTTACAAACGATGGCCGTCACCCCTGGGGCATTTGCCAACCAGCTCAGATGGCGACGGTAGTCCTCCTCGTTTATTGACAGGTCTTCATGGAACGGCATCAAGTTTGCGGGCATAACACCGCGAAATTCAGGACGTGAACTCATTCAAATTCTCCTTAGGCCCTGCGCAAAAATAACTTTACATTTTCGCATCCCTGCTTCAGGCTATCTTTGGTTGCGCCTCAATCGCAAAATCCTGGAAATAGTATTACTATTCCTGTGGTTTTACTCAATCGGCACAACCAAATCTGACCCAAATCCGGGCGCCAATTCTGCGAAGTTATTTCTGCGCAGACCCTCAGTTCAGCTTTCGAAAAACCTCGATGATTCAAATATCAAATAGAGGCTCCAGTCATCCTCTATTCTTCCTCAAAAAATGTATGTTTCATGACGTATTCAGAGAAATTATCGGGCCGCGGTGGGCTTACGATTTCAAGGGCCTCGCAGTCACCAACGTATTCGACCCCATGAAGTTCACCGGATGGCACCACCCAGATATCGCCGGGACCAAGGTTATGCGTTTCCTTGCTCTTGCCAGTGGTAACCTGGGCCGTTCCCTTTTGGATGATCATCAATTGTTCGGCCTCATGATAATGGCGGGGGATCTTACCCCCATCGGTCACCTGAATCTGCGTCATCATCATTTTCTCCGTGGACATGATTCGGATCTTAACGCCTTCCGTATTCGGTAGGCGATTCAGATAACTAACGCTTTTTTGAGGAAATTCCTCCCAACGATGGTAGTAACCCATTTTTCTCTCCTTTTGGCATTCACGTCAAAGTCCAACTCAATGTTTGACTAACGTAAACCGGATGCCTTCATCTTGAATTATTTCCTATAAATACCTCATTTGTCAATGTAGCCCGACCAGTTTGGACACAATCAGAACCAACTGAGACCAGACGGCGATGATGATCGAATCGACCACCAAAACAATTAGATAAGAGACCATGGGACGGAATGTATGGGAAAGTTTGATCCCACTGATTGAACAAATTATCCCAGCACGATCTCCACCGTTGACAGGATAAGTCCGATATTTGACCAAACAGCTTCAAAGCTGAAGGCAAGAGCCAATCTGACAACCTCAGACATTGAGATACGGAATAAGATATCTCAGGTTCGGTCGATCCACCCAAATTGAGGATATCTCAGCTTTTTAACTTGCTGAAATCTTTGACTTCTGGCAAGATAAAGAGGATAAAATGAGGCTGAAATTGATTAGCATACGAACCAATATCTTATTTTGTGACAGTGATGCTTAATGCAAGAAAGGTTCTGTTTCAAAGCCATCTGATTTGACAACAATTGAATATGTGAGCTTGAATGTGGTTATTTTCATGTTTTGATCTCGGTAGGCCTCTTGATTTTTTAAATTGCCTCTAATCTGTTCGAAATGCCCCTCAAATGTTGCTGACCAAATACTCACTTCCAAAGCTCCTATTAACAACCCTTGTCACTGCTTGTCGGCAATTGTCGGTACCAAGATAAAGAAATTTATTATTTATATATACTTTACCATATTTCAGGTGAATCTACTTTATCATAAATTTATGGCATATCTTTTGCGGTTCTATCAGACATGGCCATAGAAGGGCCATCCCGATGTTCCTGGCATTAGAGACTGGTAAATGGCCGAGATTGTGGGGCTAAGATTCCATGCGCCGGGTCTTGATTATCGATGACGAAGAAGGGCTTCGGACTGTACTTTCCTTGTTTCTAACCAGGCGGGGTTACGATGTGGCCGTTGCGGAAAATGATGAAAAAGGCTTGAAGTTATTTAACAAAGTTCCCGGGTTCGATCTCGCGATTACAGATATTCGTATCGGAGCATAATTGAAGGTTCCAAACACCAAACCTAGTGCGTCAAGAGGAGGAGTCAGGCGATGCAATACGAAATCCTATTGGTGGACGACGAGCATTCCATCCTCGATACAATTGGGCCGGGGCTCGAAGAGGAGGGATATAAGGTCACAACCACTGACAATGGGAAAGCGGCTATCGAAGCGGTAGCAGAAAACCATTTTGATCTGGTCATTACTGATCTGGTTATGGATGAACCTGACGGAATGGAGGTCTTAAGAAATACAAAGGAGCTTAGCCCTGAAGTCATGGTCATCGTTCTGACCGGCTACGGGGACTTGGAATCGGCAATTGATGCTTTCAGGGTCGGTGCCGATGATTATCTGGTGAAGCCCTGCAACATCCAAGAGATCTATTTCAGGGTATCGAGATGTTTGGAGAAACAGGATCTCAAGAGGCAGATCGTTAGACAGACAGAGGAGCTGCGGGAGAGCAAGGAGAATCTAGACAGGGCCCAGGAGATCGCCCACGTTGGGAACTGGAGCCGGGATTTGAAGACCGGTCAGGGCAAATGGTCCGACGAAATGTATCGCATTCTTGGCCTTGCGCCGGGAAACCCTGAACACCCCACACATGAATACTTCCTTTCCCGCGTACACCCGGACGACAGGGATCACATTGAATCAATGATCAAGAGAGCAGTTGAAGAGAGAGGGTCTTTTGAATATGAATTTCGAACTGTCCCCATAAACGGTTCGGGGAGGATAATTCATTCACGGGGGGAAGTGGAGTGTGATGACGCAGGGGTTCCTGTTCGCAGATTTGGAATAAACCAGGACATCACCGAAACAAGGCGTCTCCAGGCCCAAGTGCAGGAGTCCCAAAAGACCGAGGCCATTGTCACCCTGGCAGGCGGCATTGCCCACCAGTTTAACAACGCCCTGACGCCCATCATCGGGAACATCGACCTTCTTCAAATGGAGCATGGCGAAGACAAAAACACAATGGAATGCCTCAAAGACATGAAGACATCAGGCCTTCGCATGGCCGATCTCACCAGTCAAATGCTGGCCTATGCAGAGGAAGGAAAATACAAGCCGCAAATCCTGTCATTGAGTGATTTTGTAGATGCCACTCTTCCACTGATCCAGCACACCCTTGATCCTGCCGTGCGTGTGGAAACCGACCTTCCGCTGAATGTCAAAGATGTGGAGGCAGATAGCACCCAGATGCAGATGGTCCTCTCTGCCATAATGGCCAACTCAAATGAGGCCATGGAGGGCCCAGGCCGTATCAGAGTTTCCACCAGAAACAGGGACCTTGACGAAGACTTCGTAAAGGATCATCCCGGTCTCAAGCCGGGTCCTTATGTCTGTCTTTCCATTGAGGATGACGGAAAGGGTATGGATGAAGAGACAAGGAGAAGGATATTTGATCCTTTCTTTACCACCCACTTTATTGGCCGTGGCCTTGGCATGGCATCTGTTTACGGCATTATCAA
>JADHXI010000091.1 GCA_016783065.1 Desulfobacteraceae bacterium
GGGCCGTTTACACCACGCATAGCCCGGTTGGTTACCTGCCCCGGGATGTGGCATCACTACGTATCCGACACGAGCAACTGATACGGCTGGACTTTCACCAGCTGGATTGCAGCCTTGTCGGCTGCTCCGACGTCCTTTAGAAACTATACAAATTCTCATTCTATCTTCAAAAAGATCTTTTTTTGGAATGTGACTTTCCACGGTTAATTGGCAGCCACGGTCGTTTAGTATGATCTCTGAACCGCTGAGGATGTGAGGGCCATAAGAAACCAAGAAATTAATTAGGCAGAAACATGGGTCAAAAATAGGCTTGACCCCTTATCACATTGATATGTCAGTTCAAATCGGGTTTCCGTTCAGGCACGAAATAGGGGATTGCAACCGTACTCTTTTCCTTGACACAGATACCGCTCTCTCCTAAACTCCGTAAACCCGCGGACTAAGACAGTCTCTTAAGGGTATCACCTCCCTGTTAATACTGAGTTTCTGGGGCTACGGGCGAGTGCTGTAAAAAGAAATTGAATTGGAGATTCCTTGTGATTGAGGCGGAGAGTGAAAAATGTTCCGCTGTTTTAATGTGGATTAAGGACCGATTGAGAGCCGCGGGCCATTCTTATTTCAGGAGAGGTGCTTAGTGCGAGTCAAAAATATTGTATTCTGGGCCTATCTGTCTACGTTTGCGGGTGTTTTCTCTCATGCCACAAGCGAGTTCTTTGCAGTTTTGTCAGGTGTTAGAGGCCCTCAACTAACGGTCTGGCGCTTTTTTGTAGGGGCCATTTGTCTCCTAATCGTGTCACTGTCATCCAAGAGTTCTAGAAATCTACTGCAACCACTGAGAGAACATCCTTTTCAGGTTGGATCGCTTGTGCTTCTCGGCATGACATTGGCGCAGCTGTTTTTTCACTGGGCACTCGATTATGCCTCCCCCATTCAGGTGGCGACCATGGTTACAGTAATGCCGATATTCGTTGTGGTGTGGGATGCCATCATCAACAAGGCAAAGATCTCGGCACCGAAATTGGTCAGCGGTATTGGCGCATTTATAGGTGTTGTTCTGTTGCTGACAGATGGTTACCTGGCGCAATTAAAAATTGGGGGAGGTGTCATCTACGGCGTGCTGCTTTCCCTCGCATGTGCAACTGTGGGCTCAGCCTATCTCGTCTTAATCCGCCCGCATATTAATCGATACGGGGCCATTCGCATTACCACATTAACCTTTTCTCTTGGTGCCATTGCGTTGTGGATCGTGGTCGGTCTTGCCTGGGGCATATGGGTTAATCCCATGACGCTTTTCGACCGGCCTCCTCAGGCCTACCTTTCCATTCTCACGCTGGGAGCCTGGAATTCGTGTATCGGGTTTATTCTATGGCTATGGGGGTTGTCCGCTGTCCCGGACATTGGCAGGGCCAACTATCTCTTCTTTCTCAAGCCGGTAATTGCTGCGGTGCTGGCCATGATTCTCCTTGGTACAAAAATAGCGCCCTTTCAAGTCCTGGCAATCATAATCGTCTGCGGGTGTGTCCTGGCAGAGATTTTTTATGACCAGATTGTAAGCGTCATTTCTGGCAAAGAAACTAAAGTTTAGAGTTTCTGTCTCAAAAAAAAGGGGCATCCATTAAAGGGCAAGTCAAAAGAAAAAACACCTCTCTCTGAGAAAAAAGCACTTGTTTTCCTTGGCTTCAAACATGGACTGGGGGACGTCGGAGCAGCCGACAAGGCTGCAATCCAGCTGGTGAAAGTCCATGGACGGGGGCACGTGTGATTTGGGGACGACCTTAAATAGTTAAATAATTTGACATAACGCCTGCCGCTGTCAGTTATGCAGTTCAGCGAGGACAGAAAATGGCAAAGGAACGAGGTTACCAACTGGAAGCTTGAGTTACCAATATTTTTAAAAATCACGTGAGAAATGGGGATTATTGATGAGTTATTGTCTGGGGATAGATATCGGTTCAGCCTATTCCAAAGGCGTTCTCATGGATGACCGTGAATTACGGGCCTCCTATTATTGCCTTTCCGGCGGAGATTTTCGCCTGACGGCCGACAAGATAAAAAAGGAACTCCTATCACAGGCAGATATCACTTCTAAGGATATCTCGCGTACGGTTGCAACCGGATACGGCTCAAAGATGGTCGCCTTTGCGGACAAGGAAATCACGGACATATCCTGTCATAGCAAGGCCATATCCACACTTTTTCCGTCGGTCAAAACCATTGTTGATTTTGGAGATCTTTACAGCAAGGTCTTCCTAATTGACGGAAAGGGGAACCTCCTTAACTTCCTATTGAGCGGCAAATGCGCAGGGGGAAGTGCAAGGGTTCTGAAGGTCATGGCCAAGGTATTGCAGGTGAATATTGAAAATTTGGGAGATCTCTCTTTTAAAGCAAAAAAGGATATCGAATTTAATACGGGATGCGCCGTATTTGCCGAGTCGGAGGTGATATCAAGGGTCGCTGAAGGGTTTGCCAAGGAAGATCTTCTCGCCGCTATTCATAAGGCCTTGAGCGCCCAGTGTTACAGCCTTGCAGAGAGATTGGGGATCGAAAGGGATTTTGCCCTGACCGGTGGAGGCGCCAGAAACAAGGGGTTGATAAAGGCGATGGGGGACCTGGCCGGGATGGATGTCCATGTGCCGGACGCCCCACACATGACAGCGGCCCTCGGCGCCGCCATACTGGCAGATGAGGCCCTGAAGAGGCTTGAGGTCAGGGGGCAGAATTTTTTCGTTGACAAGTGAGATATCAATGGGATAATCCTTTTTCAATCAGGAGGATAGAATGTTCGCCACACACTTATTTAGGCCCTTTATATTTAGGTACTGAACCCGGGATGGTTTAGTGTGTGACGATACGAATGGGTTTGGAATTAAAAGTGGAGCACACACTCCGCTTTTTTTTTGTTTTTTTTTCAGGATAGATTCATCTTTTATAACCTCGGATCCTGATCGGAAAAGGAGATTAGACGGATGAACGATAAGAAAGTCAAGGGCTTGTCAAAGGTTGAGAATTATTATCAACACTATGGCCTCAGGGCCGGGGAGCTGAATAAGGAAGGGGAAAAGGTCATCGGCTACATCTGCTCTTTTGTCCCCGTGGAAATAATCACTGCCGCCGGCTGCATTCCATTTCGGATCAAAGGCGATGTCCATGAGCCCATCACAAAGGGAGACAACCTCATGGAGACCATCGTTTGTCCCCTTGTGCGGAGTTACTTTGATCTTTGCCTCAAGGGAAGATACGACTTCCTCTCGGGCATTGTAATCCCCCATGCCTGCGACAGCATGGTCAGGGGATACAGTGCCTGGAACTACTCACTTGATCTTCCCTATTCCTATTTTCTAAATATTCCTTCGGTGGTCAAGGAATCGTCCTTTGAATTCTTTAACGCCGAGCTCAATAATTACAGAAGGGGCCTTGAACGGTTTGTGGGCAAAGAGATCTCGGACGATGACATCGCTGGAGCGATACGGCTCCATAATAATAACCGGGAAAAGGCAAAGGCCCTGTACGAATTTACGAAACCGGAAGTTCCCCTTATCTCCGGAACGGAACTGAGGAAGGTGTTGGCCGTGGGTTTGAGCCTTCCCATATCAGAGTCCAACCAATTGTTTGACGAGGTCCTGACGGAGATCAAAGAGAGAAAGGCGTCTCCGGGAAAAAAGGGTCCCAGGATTTTGATCGACGGCGCCTGTATAGACAACTATTCGATTATGGAGATCGTTGAAGGGCTGGAGGCCGATGTGGTCACCGATACCGTCTGCACCGGCACCAGGGATTACTGGCCTGAGGCAGATACCGGGATCGATCCCATCGATGCCCTGGCCATACGATATTTGGATAAGATCAACTGCCCCAAGACCTATAGGGAAAACAGGCCGGGGACCTTTGAAGGCGATATTGCGGACAGGTTCGGCGACATCGGTGCCAGGGCCGAAGAGTTTAATGTGGACGGGGCGATCCTCCTTGTCTATAAATTTTGCGATCCCTTCGGTTTTGAGGTTCCGGCGAGAAAGGCATACTATGAATCCGTCGGAATTCCGCTTCTCTGTCTGGAGAGCGAATATTCAGCAGGAACCATAGGACAGTTAAAAACCAGAATCCAGGCGTTTCTTGAGATGATCGGATAAGAGGAGGTTATGACCATGGCTGAAGAACAGAAAAAGAAGAAAAAGAGAAGAACCGCGACCAAGGCCGCCTCCTCTATCGGCCCCATGGTAAAGGATTTTATAGTCGGCACAAATCGCATCCGGGCCGAAGGGAAGCAGAAGCTGGCCTTTACATTCATTGTCTGCCATCATGAAGAGATTTTGCGGGCCATGGACGTCGTTCCTATCTGGACGGAGAACTTTGCCGGCATCTGCGGCGCCAAAAGAGACGCAGAACGGTTCCTGGAGCGGGCGGAGTCCCTCGGTTTTTCACGTTCCCTCTGCACCTATGCATTGTGCGGCATCGGCTTTGATCACTGGAGGGAAGAACTCGGCGAGATGCCGCCGGACGCCCCCTGGGGAGGGATGGCAAGGCCCGACTTTATGATCTCAACCGGCCAGATCCTATGCGATCCAAGGGCCAAATGGTACCAGGCCTCCCAGCAGTATATGCCCGATGTCCCCATATACAATATGGACATGCCGTACCCTCTTTATGATCGGACGGCAGACCACCGTGAAGTCCTGGGGTATTACCATAAATACGTCGTTAAGGAACTGCGGGGCCTGATCGACTTCCTGGAAAAACAGACCGGGAAGAAAATGGATTATGACAAGCTCGAGGAACGGGTCGAACTGAGCGATAAGACCTGGAACCTGATCCACGAGACCTATGAACTCCGATCCGCCTCACCCTGCCCCATGGGAACGGGAGATGCCATGAATACCATGGTGCCCATGTGCTTCATGATGGCCACCCAGGAAACCTATGATTTTTTCACCGGTCTGAACAAGGAGCTTAAGGAAAAAATCGCCAAGAAGGAAGGGGTGATTGAAAACGAAAAATACAGGCTCCTCTGGGGCGGCGGGCTGCCGTCATGGTTTGCGCTGACCGATTTCAACTACTTTAACAGTAAGGGTGCGGTATTTCCTGCCGAAACCACCTATCGCATGGTCACCCCCCTCGATGAGATGGACCTGCCGGAGACGAGCGATCCGGTTGAACACCTGGCCTGGCGATGGCTTGGCTACTGGACCTTCTGGTATGACAAGGCACGGAAAAGACCGGGGAGTGAGCCCGATGTGGAACGTTTGATCAATTATATCGAAACCTACGACATAGACGGCGTCGTTATGCATGAGGCCTTTTCATGCCGCACATGGCATGTCGGCCTCATCTGGCAGCTGCATCAACTGGCCAAGATATACAAACCGATCCCCGTCCTTTATTTGGGAAAGGACGGGAAGCAGGAAACAGGTCACAGGGAGTTGCCCTCCCTGATCCTGGAGAGCGATATCATAGATATCAGTTCCTATTCCGAAGTGGACACCAGAAACAGGATAGACGCATTTATAGAAACCCTTGAGTCTGTTGCAAAGGACAAGGCATCGGTATCCTAGCGCGAATCCCTGTCCAGCCGCCTCTTAACCCTAACGTTGCATAAATATTTGGCCCAAAAGCGCTTCGCTCGCTCTATATCAGGCCATCAAGAAACGTTTGCCCATTTTCAAGACCTCTTCGTATGTTTAATACGCTTTCGTCCTTGAAAATGGCCAAACATCCCTTGCTGACCCAATCTATAACGTTTTGAACTCAAATTTTATGCAACGTTAGGGTTAATCCCCCATGAATAGTGGGGGGTGTTGATTTCAAAAAATCTTTCTTTCGAACACTGCATACTGAAACATGCCTGAATATTACGCCGGAATAGATATCGGATCCACGATGACAAAGGTAATCATCCTGTCCGGGGACGGGATCCGGTTCTCCATCACCGGCCCCACAGGGCCCGAACACCGAAGATTGGCCAACAGGGTTATGGAAAAGGCCCTTGATAATGCGGGGCTCCCCTTTGAAGCGATGACCTATATCGTCTCCACAGGGTACGGAAGACTGAATGTCCCCTTTGCCGACAAACAGTTTTCCGAAATCAGTTGTCATGCAAAGGGGATTGGGGAACTGTTCCCCGATGCAAAGACCATCATCGACATCGGGGGCCAGGACAGCAAGGCCATCACCGTGAAGGAGGGCAGGACGACCAATTTTATCATGAACGACAAATGCGCGGCCGGCTCAGGCAGATTCCTCGAAATCATTGCCGATTCACTGGAGGTCGATTTGGAACGATTGGGGGAGTTGTCCCTGGACAGCAAAAACCCAGCTGAAATAAGCAACATTTGCACAGTATGGGCCGAACAGGAGATAAGGGCAAAGCTGGTTGAGGGTACCCCCCTTAATGACCTCATTGCCGGGGTTCATGAATCCCTGGTCAGTCGGGTGGTAAGGATGGTAAAAAGGCTCGCCGTCAAGGATCCTGTGATCATGACCGGCGGGGTGGCAAAGAACAGAGGCGTTGTCAAGGTCCTTTCAGATAAACTGGGGCGGCCCATATCGGTTCCTGCCGAACCTCTGATTTCGGGGGCCCTTGGCGCGGCCCTGCTGGGAAAAGAACTCGTCAAAAGGGCGGCAAAAAAGGGTATGTCTTTGGAAAGAGAACATCGTGTCCTGCGGGAAATCGATACGGCCTAGCGAATTTTTCTTCTGAAAGATATTTTTTGAGGATTAGTCTTATTTCCGGTCATGCAGGTCTTCGAAATAAAGAGACACCAACGCCTATAAACGTTTCGAAAATAATTTGTTGACAAAACCCTCGATAATGATAGTATCGCCTGCCAGGAGGAAATAATGTTCGTCACATACATATTTAGCAGCTTTCATTTTTGGTTTAGCAGGAGGACCTGCATGGCATAGTGTGCGACGGCTAAAAAATAGGGTAAGATCAAAAAAAAGCGGGGCGCACACTCTGCTTTTTTTATTGCCCGAACAATGGAACCGACAATGAGAGAGAAATCATAATTGAGAGGAGGATTTGAAAAATGGCTGGACCTTTGGACGGAGTAAGGGTAGTGGAGATTGGCCTGTTTCAGCAGGGGCCTGTCGCTGGCATGAGACTGGGGGACCTTGGGGCCGATGTCATAAAGGTGGAATCCAGGGCTGGAGATCCCGGAAGGGGGTTTATGAAAATTATCGAGGCCATGGCCGGTAAGGGGGGGCGAAATTACTATTTTGAGCACCACAACCGGAACAAGCGGGGTATCGTCCTGGATTTAAAGACAGAGAAGGGAATGGAAATTATCCTTAAACTCATTGATACGGCCGATGTGTTCCTGAACAACATGAGCATCAATGCGCCCATCAGGATGGGACTCGGCCCTGATGTCCTTTTGGAAAGGAATCCCCGCCTGATCTATGCACATGCATCGGGTTGGGGAAGGAAGGGGCCTGATGCGAATGATTTTTCCTTTGACTATACCGGGATAGCCAGATCCGGTTTCATGATGTCTTGCGGAGAGCGCGGGGCGCCGCCGACCCAAATCCTGCCCGGTATAGGGGATGAGGTGGGCGCCCTCATGTGCGCCTGGGGTGTAACGGCCGCCCTCTACGCCAGGGAGAGGACGGGCCGGGGACAGGTTATGGACACCTCTCTTATGGGAAGTATGATTGCGATGCTAGGCTTTATTATGGATGCTCCCGCGATATGGGGGCAAGAGTTCCCCCGGGAAATCAGGGCCAAGGCTGGGAACCCAATATATAGCCATTACGAGTGCAGGGACGGAAAATGGATCGCCATTGCCCATCTTGATCCGGACCGCTACTGGCCCAATGTCTGCAAGGCCATCGGCATTGAAGACCTTGAGCAGGATCCAAAATACAACAGTATTAAGGCAAGGGGGCAAAACGCAGAAGAGTTGGTCGGTATCCTAGACAAGAAATTCGCGGAGCAAGACAGGGATGAGTGGATGAAGATTCTTAAGGAGGAGGGTTGTATCTTTACGCCCGTCCAGACACCCACAGAGGTGACCAATGATCCCCAGGCCATTGCCAATAATTACTTCATCCATTTTGATCATCCTGATTGGGGGAAGACAAAGATGGCCGGGTTCCCATGGGATTTCAGCGATACTCCCGCTTCATGCCGAAGAAAAGCGCCGGGATTAGGAGAGCACACTTCCGAGATACTGTCGGAATTGGGGTATGCCGAAAGTGAGATTGCCGGCCTCAAGGATGAGAGGATAGTCGTTTGATGATGCTGCCCGGACCTGGGGCTTCCCCCCGTGGGGACTTGGGGACGCCTAGAAAATCATAAATTTCTCAAGTAAAAATCCGACCCCAGAGGGGCCAGCTTTGGTCTAAGCCCAGTGGGCATGATTTGCTGGGCCAGAGTTGATTCGATATAAGTTGTCTTTATCAATATCTTTCGCAAACTCGGCAACCGTTATTAGGTACCAGCTATGAAACTCCGAGCTATGCGAAATAGGCGTCTCGGTAGCATATGTGATAATTTTCGAAATCGGCTCATTTGTGACTCCTTTCCTGATGTTGTAGGGATAACTCAGGTCTGGATGTAACAAAGAGTCGTTCACATGGCAAAGCCTATGAACTCTGACCTTGCTCTGAGAGCAAGGCTTTCCAGTTTGGACTAAATATAAGAAACGCTACAAATATAATACCCTTTTCATTAACTATCCAGCCCAAATATTTCATAACTTCTTCTCCTATCTATTGATCTGCCTAATCATTGATTATTAGGCAGATTTGAAGCTTCATCATTTTTCATAAATTCTACGCCAGAGACGATTTGTGTGTACCCGGGGTCACCTGCTTGAATTGTGAATCGCTGCTTTTTACACTGGCATGATTACACCAATTAACAAGTCAAGATGGGACCCCTGTTCCTGTTGTCTGACTACCTAATCGCTCTGTGCCATTTACTCAAAATCCTTAAGTATACTCTACGGGAGTAGTCCATTGGTTCTCATCATGGGCCTCCCAGTAGCGCTTACGAATAAGGGTTGTGATCTTACCTGGCTTTCCAGTTCCAATCGTTTTACCATTGATCTTGGCAACAGGCATAATTCCGCCCGCCGTACTGGTAATAAAGACCTCGTCGGCTTCTTTTAGAACATCAGCACCAAACTCGCTGAGCTCGGCTGGAATACCTAGCGTTTCAGCCAACTCAAGAACGGTTCGGCGTGTGATACCCTCAAGCACACCACTAGCTGGTGTAATAAGCGTACCTTCATGGTAAACGAAAACATTGAAGCCTGGACCTTCGGTGATGTGGCCATCAGAGTCCGGAAGCACAGCCGTATAACCACCTCGGTCATACGCTTCATAAAGTCCTCTGGTTAAGTCTCCCCAATGGAAATTCTTAATTGTCGGGTCGACTGCAGTGGCCGGGATCCGAATAGCCTTTTCGGCAATGACTAAGTGTATACCAGGTTCTTGGTCTTCCGGTTTGACGATCCATATATAGGGAATGGCGTAAGCATAAAATTTGTTACTGAAACGTCTAGGATCACGGGACCCATGTTCATCGATTCCCCGCGACATGATCATTTCAACGTAGGCGTTTCGTAGGCCAGACCGTCGGACGCATTCAAATAGTATCTCACGTATTTCTTCTTTGCCAACGTTCGGTTTCATTCGTAAGCGATTCCATCCCTTTTCAAGACGATTGAGATGGTCTTCGAGCCGAAAGAACTTACCGTTCCAAACCGCCACGACATCGTAGGTTACGTCCGACCGCAGGAAGCCCGTGTCAAGGATCGGAATCCGCGCCTCCGCGATTGGAATATACTCTTCATCAATAAATGCACACCCATCTGCAAACAGATTGTCTGCCATTGCAATCTCCTCTTGAATATCTGCTGTTTGCTTTCCTCTTTTCTTTTGCCCCCGTCGGTCATCACAGACAGGCCTATGATGAGCGCTTTGACAAGTAAAATAAATGCGATGAGGGGACGTTCTTTACTAAGTATACTAATTCTCCTTCGCCTCATGAGAGTATAAGGGGCATAGGCTCTTAACTCTTTTGTGATTGTTGGTATGGGTCAAGAGCAGATTTGACCCCTTTACCGGTGTCATCCATCTTCATATGTTTTTTCAAAGACGGGCGTCTTTCTTTTCTCTTTCGGCAATGTTCCCGGGGCAACAAATTGGATTTCCGGCCGTATCTTTATTTGATCGTGGAGCGCAGTGATGATTCTCCTGGCAAGGGCTGTCAGATCTGAACGGCCAATCTTTCTGCCATGCTCGATTTTCAGCTTCAGCGGCGGCACTACCCTCGGAAGAGGGACATCCAAAACAATCCTCATTTCTCCAGTAACATCAGGCACAAGACCGGCTACGATATCTTTAATGGCGGCAGGATAGACATTCACCCCTTTCACAATCAGCATATCATCCGCTCTCCCGATAATGTATGCACGTTTCCCTTTAAAACCGCAGCCAGGGCATTCCGTTCTAAAGATCTGAACGATGTCGCCGTAGGCATACTTCACTGCCGGGCAGGCCTCTCTCTGAAGATTCGTGTGAACCATTTCACCGATTGCACCATCGGCATCGGACTCGACAGGTTTCTTGGTAATGGGATCTACCAGATCATCGAAGCTGGTACACAGATCGGGAGCAATGGCATGAAGGCCGCAGTATTCGTCGGCGTCACAGGAAATGGCAGGCGCATTTCCACAAGGCGCCCAGTAATCGTACGCCCTGCATCCGTAGGCGGATTCCAGTTTCTCCTTGATACCAGGAATCGCTATACCGATCTCGCCGGTACTCAGCAACCCTTTCAATTTAAAGTCCCTGACCTCCTTGTTCAGATGCTCAGGGGTTTTATCAATGAGATACTCTGCTAATGAAGGGGTGCATGCCAGATATGTCGGCCGGGTGAGATCCATGAACTTCAGGAAAAGCTCGGTCCCAGCCCTTGCATCAATATCGATGGGCAGCGCGCCTAATTGCCTTAGGCCCCAGAGGGTCATGGTGGTTGCGTAAATCCCAAGGGCAAAGAAAAAGGCGACTCGATCCCCTTTACCCACACCCGCTAAAGCAAGCCTGTTGGCAATCTGGGGTCCCAAAAAGTTCATATCCTTTTCGGTAAAGGTGTAGCTGAAGGTGGGGGTTCCCGTCGTCCCTGAGGTAGTTCCCGTAAGGTAAATGTCTTCCACCGGGGCGCACAGGTGTAATCCAAAGGGGTGGCCATATTTCTCAAGAGAGGCTTCAGCGCTCTTTCTTTCATCATCTTTGATCATGAAGACCGGCAACTGACGCAAATCATCGATGGTCTTGATATCTTCAGGTGCTGCCCCTGCGTCATCAAATTTTTGCTTGTAGAGCTCTGAGTTGTCGTAACAGTACTTAAGCTGTTTAGGAAGTTTTTTCTCCTGGTATCGCCGAATTTCTTCCTGCGACATCTGATTTAACTCATCTACCCAATAAAACTTTTTCATCCTGAGCACTCATTCACCAAACAAAAATCTTATCACCGTCCCCGATCCCCCCGGGGAGCCTATTTACACCCCGTCGTCACATATTGCACTTTTCAGCCCAACTTCGCAAGCCCTACCTTCCTGTGGGACTTGGGGACGTCGTTTAGAAACTATACTTATTCTCTTTTCACCTGCAAAAGGAGCTCCTTTGGGACGTGACATCCCTCGGTTATTTGAGCGGCCAGGGGATTACAGTGGCCTTAATTCTTCTCCAATAAATCCAGGAGAGTTAAGGGCAAAATGCTCAATCGTGTTCAATTTTTTTGTTTCACTGGTGCAAACACCGAAAAAGACAAGCCTGAGCCCGCCTTTTCAATCTCCAAAAGAGAACCTTTCCCCTCTATCATCCAACCATATCTTTCACTTTCTTGAGCGGCCTGATCTTGACAACCTTCCGGGCCGGTTTTGCCTTGAAGACTGTCTCTTCCCCGGTGAATGGATTCATTCCCTTTCGGGCCTTGGTGGCGGGTTTCTTGTTGACTTCGATCTTCATAAGCCCCGGCAGGGTAAATTGACCGGGTGAGCGCTTCTTGATATGACGCTTGATGAGGATGGCCAGTTCATCGAACACGGAAGATACCTGTTTCTTGTTCAACTCTGTGTTTTGGGCGATTTCTCCGATAATTGCGGATTTGGTCATGGGGTTTTTTACGGCGGTTATCTTCCGGGTTAAGGTTGTTTTTTTGCTGTTTTCTTTTTAGCCATAAATCCCTCCTTTTCCCTTTGAGATTATCGTTTATCTAGCTGACGCTACTGGGCAAATCTCCACAACACTGACCCACTCGCGTCTATAGCTTTTTCAATGCGTTTGAGATATATGACATGTTTGATGGTGTCAACCTACTTGAGCGAATTGTATGAAAAGACGGAAGGAATATTGTCATGACCCAATAGGAGCGCCATTCCCCCAAAATGAACATATGGAAACAACCCCACAGTGTGGACCTTGACCAAGGCTTACATAATCAGGGGAATCAACCGGAGTTTACCAGCAAGGTCTGCCACATGATTTACTACAGCAGTGGCCGGCCAACTGATTGTTGACCAGGAGGCCCATGTTCGGAATTGTTCTTATTTCCGCCTGTACATTGATGCACATCTATGTTTTCTGGCGTGTGGTCTCGGTGCCGTTTGTGAACCGGCATGTGCCCCTGGGAGTGGTTATCGGAGCAGGCGTGGTCCTCTGGAGTATCTTTTTCCTGGGCCGAATCGTCGGCCACGGAGGCACGGGAGCCTTGGCCGAGACCCTTGAACTGTTAGGCATGAACTGGATGGCTGTGCTGTTCCTGAGCACTGTAGCTCTTCTTGCCATAGATCTTGTCACCGTGTTCGGCGTTATCATGCCCCGGCTGGCCCCTTCACTGCGAGGCTGGGCCTTGATCGCAGGCGGGACACTTTCCCTGATCGCGCTCTTCCAGGGGCTACGACCGCCGGTTGTTCAAAGCTATGATGTTAACCTCCCCGGCCTTCCGGTTGAGATGGACGGAACCGTGCTCATCGCCATGTCCGATCTTCATCTCGGGTCACTGCTCGGTGAACAATGGCTTGAGGGTCGGGTCGCTCAGGTCCAGGCGCAGCGGCCCGACATCGTGGTTCTGCTTGGTGACATCCTCGAAGGACACGGTCTGCCCCGAGATGACCTGCTTTCGACTCTCCGACGCCTCTCCGCACCACTAGGTGTCTGGGCTGTCCCCGGGAACCACGAGCATTATGTGGGACACGGCATGAATCTGATCGATGGGGCAGGGTTCCAGATGTTACGGAACTCCTGGACGGAAATCCGACCCGGGTTCATCCTGGCAGGGGTGGAGGACCTCACCGCCAGACACCGAAGAGGGCTGGGAAGCGATCCCATATCACTAGCACTCAAGGGGAAACCTCCCGGTGCGACCATCCTCCTCTCCCACACGCCGTGGGAGACCGAGAGGGCAGCGAAAGCAGCCGTGGGCCTGATGCTCTGCGGCCACACCCATGGGGGACAGGTCTGGCCCTTCGGCTATCTGGTCGGGCGCTTTTATCCCCTATTGGAAGGTCAATACGCCGTGGATGGTATGACGGTTATCGTCTGCCGCGGAACGGGGACCTGGGGACCGCGCATGCGACTCTGGCGTCCTGGTGAGATACTTCGTGTAACGCTCCACAGGATGGAAAAGCAGGACGTGAAACAAGACAATAAATAGGTCGAAGATTCATATGAAACGGGGAGGTCAATGGGGTAAAATTCCTGTGAGTCAATCAAATATCAGGTTCAGGATCGTTGCTTCAGCTGGTTTGATCCCGTAAACTGGTCAGGGTTCGGCGTAACCCTCAAATGTCACATTTTAAACAATCGATTTGTTAGTCTTGCTATCTCTTGACCGATATGAGTCTGCCGTTTGATGTAACCATAAATCTTGATCCTGTGAAATCGTTGGGTGATTCAATTGCATATCACAGGTTTTTGATCTGCAGTAATTGAGATTTGGCCAAGCAGCTTTAAAGCTGAAGTAAAGAGCGAATCTGACGGAATCCTACCATCGTTTAGAGAAATTATCATCAAGCTGAAAAGGCTGAAAAGAGATACGAAATCTGAAAATTTGTCCTGAATTGACACCA
The DNA here is from genome assembly GCA_016783065.1 of Desulfobacteraceae bacterium. Lineage (GTDB taxonomy): Bacteria > Desulfobacterota > DSM-4660 > Desulfatiglandales > Desulfatiglandaceae > JABMQV01. The sequence continues at coordinate 14,076 of JADHXI010000091.1, forward strand.
AATCGCCTCCCGCCTATACTCTGTCCTATCACAAAAACAAAAGACACATCCTTTCATCTTACGTATCGACCTTTTTTTTGATCTAGGAAACACAAATATGAAATGATCGTACTTGGGCTCTGGTAATCATGTGAGGAGGAAAATCGAATGAAATATCGTCCGTTCGGGAACTTGAATTGGAAGGTATCTGTTCTGGGGTTTGGAGCCATGCGACTGCCGATAATTGACAGGAACCAGACAAAGATTGATGAGCCAGAGGCCATAAGGATGATCCGGCACGCCATCGATCAAGGTGTCAACTATGTGGATACAGCCTATCCTTATCATGGGGGAAAAAGTGAAGTAGTGGTTGGTAAAGCATTGCAGGGTGGTTACCGCGACAGAACCAAACTGGCGACGAAACTACCCTCCTGGTTCATTCAGACCCAAGCGGATTTTGACCGCTACCTAAATGAGCAGCTTGAACGCCTAGAAACGGATCACATCGATTTCTATTTGCTGCATGGGCTAACCAAGATCTTATGGCCTAAATTGTGCGATTTGGAGGTATTGAGATGGGCTGAAGGGGCACAGAGGGATGGACGGATTCAATACTTGGGATTTTCTTTCCACGATGGTTTTGACATCTTCAAAGAAATCGTAGATGCTTATAAAAAATGGACCTTCTGCCAAATTCAATACAATTATATGGACGTTGAATATCAGGCGGGCATCAAAGGGCTCAGGTACGCTGCTGAAAAGGGTCTAGCGGTGGCCATCATGGAGCCGATTCGCGGAGGACAGCTTGCTAAGGAGCCGCCGGAATCGGTCGCGAGATTCTTTGCGAGGGCCTCAAAAAAGCGGTCTCCTGCCGATTGGGCGCTTCAATGGGTCTGGAACCACTCTGAGGTATCCGTTGTACTGAGTGGCATGACGACGATGCAACATGTTGAAGAAAACCTTGTGAGCGCTGATAAATCCGCTTCCGGCTCGCTCACAGACACTGAGTTCACACTGATTGATCAAGTGCGTGAGGCTTATCGGGAACTGAGCCCGATACCCTGTACGATGTGCAAGTACTGTATGCCCTGTCCCAGCGGCGTGAATATCCCTCGTATTCTTGAACTTTATAACGATGCCATCATTTACAGTGAACCTCGAAAAGAACGGTTCCTCTATCGCCAATTACCAGCAGAACAACAAGCCACGAACTGCGAAGAGTGCGGCAATTGTGAAGAGGCCTGCCCCCAGGATATTCCCATTGCGGAATGGCTCAAGAAGGCTCACGGGTGGCTCGGTCCAAAGAAAAAAACATAACATGACCATAAAATTTGTGGGACTTGGGGTCGTTCTTTACAAACCATACTAATTCTCTTTTCACTTGCAAAAGGAACTCCTTTGGGATGTGACATTCCTCAACAAGAAAGGACATGACCATGAAAACACCAATCAAAAGTCTTCAGACAGTAAAGATTATCATCCTTGGGTTTGTAATCATCCTCACGGCAGGCGTCGTTCGCGCGGAACGAAGTGAAATCACCAAAGAACAAGTCGTCAAGGCGCAGAAAGCCTGGGGCGATGCTCTGGTCAATCTTGGAAAGACTTACGCAAATGGACAAGACTATAAAAAAGCGGCGGAAAACCTTGTTGGCCAGCTATACGCATACCAAACCGGCCAAGTCCTTTTTAAACCTACCAAAGCCGCCGACATTAAATTTCGGACGACAAAAGAAGGCGCGATATCGTATTTCATAGGACATAACAAGAATTTTCCAGAAGACAAAGGTTTCGCCTTGAAACCATGGACGAACGTCCAATTCAAGAATGCGGCAACTTATATAAACGGCAATGTCGCCATGGCCATGGGAAAATATTTCTTCACTCCCCAAAAGGGAGATGTCGTAAAAGTCGAATACACTTTCGGCTATGTGAAAAACGATGATGGCAAGCTTAAGATAGTTTTACATCACTCCTCGCTTCCATACACCAAATAATAAAGGCGGTCCACCGGAATTCGTAGGCTTGGGCACGTCCTTTGCAAACTGTACTATAAGACGTTCCGTATATCATGATACTAGTATTGACAAGCTTTAAGCGATGTGGTATAATTCCCCTTGAAAATCCACAACTGTTCTATTTACAAGGGGTAATCGCCCATGTCGTTTCAGGGGAAGCAACTTTCGG
>JADHXI010000092.1 GCA_016783065.1 Desulfobacteraceae bacterium
ATATTCCCCATATATAATCCACTTATATCTTTAAATACATGCTAATATGTTGATAATATCCAACAATTACTTAAATAATGCCGACAATATGGATTAACTGCAGCCCACTAACATCTTTTTTCAACAATCGAATATCGAACAGCCGAGTCCCGAATTACGAATTCTAACGGCAAAATCAATGAGTCTATCCTCAAGGTTAAATTCTTTGTTTTCCTTCGACACTCGTCACTCCTTGATCGTCATTCGATTACTATTACGCGGGCAACTTAAATTGCCAATTTTGCAGAAAGAACTTCCAGAACATGCCACTAGGGCTTGGGTTCTTCCAGACTAAACCGCCACTTGCAGAACATATCCTCGGGGTGCGCATCGGGTGGCGCGAACAAACATTCCACCCGAATTCGGTCGTCTACCTCACGGGCAATCCCCTCGAATTCACCGCGGTGCATCTCCTTGCAGTCATATTCTCCCAGACCCCGCTTGAGCCTGGCTTCCTGGGTAATGCAGGAGGGCACAGAGATGATCACCTCGTGGTCGAATTCCTCCACATTATATCCCACCAGGATGCACCAGGGAAACAGTCTGAGGGTCTTGACAAAACCCTTAAGTCCCTTTTCCCGGATGTCAAATCGTGGCATGAGATCCTTTGCAGCCAACCCTGCCACACGGCCCCATACCTTTTCATTGAGTCGCTCGGCAGTGGGTTGATCAAATTGCTCCCCCACATAAATAAACCAGAAGGCATCCATCACACGGTAATGCCACAGGAGAAATTCTATATACTTCTTGAGCTGGGATGCGTCCATTTTCTCAAAGACTTCAAGATCCATATTTACTCCTTACCCATATCCCCAGTTCAGGGGGTATCCGTTCACTTCAGCACTTGTGGATGCTTAGGGCTTACGCAAACATAACTTTACATTTTCGCATCCCATCTTCAGGTCATCTTCGGCCGCGCCTCAATCGCAAAATCCTCTAAATAGTACTGCTATTTTTGTGGTTTTGCTCAATCGACGCAGCCAAATCTGACCCAAATTTGGGCGCCAATTCTGGAAAGTTATTTTTGCGCAAGCCCTTACAGGAATAGCTTCTCCGGAGGTCTTCTCTCGGGGACATATTCGTGGGCGGTCTTTTCATTATTCCAGGCCTCGGACACGTAGAGATTACAGTAACAACTCCCATACTCCTCAACGTCCCTGGCCCTGTAAACACAGGGGCATATGATGTCCTTGTCCTTTTCCCGTTCACCGGATACCAATCTGCATGGGCAGGCCATGTAACCGTAGCGTCCCTTGTTAAGCTGCAAGGCCTCAAGGAGTTCAAAGGCCCTCTCCCTGTCCTTGTTGAAGAGGTATCCTTTGGGTTCTTGGACCCGCTTTAGGGCATCAAACAGCCTTTGAACCTCACTCATAATCCGATAGCCTCCTTTATCTCCTCCTCCTTGTATCCTACGATGACCTTATCTCCTATGATAATTGTGGGAAAGGAACACCGCGGGTTCCATTTCTTCACATCTTCAAGGATTGCGGCCCTCTCTTTTCCTTGGAGCAGATCCACGTCTTGGAATTCATACTGCACCTGACATTTATCCAGGAATTTCTTGGTCGCCTTACAATGACTGCAGGTGCTAAGGGTATAGATTTTGATAGGCTCTTCCATGGTTGACTTCCTCTAATCTGATCTTTCATCTGATGCTTGTCTCAATTCCAATCCCCTGTTTTGTTTGCTGGTCTGCGGGCTAACAACGGTTTAAAAAAAACCAGGTATCCTGGCGTTGGGGAGTGGCACGGATTTGGTCTCAGGAATACGTGAAACGAACAAGACTCAATTTTTGATATCATCCGGGTTATAGATGGCCGGGCTTTCCTGCCCTTGGGTCCGGGTACATACGCCGCAGCGGTAGCACTCCCCCACACGGCAGACCTCGGTTTCTTCTCCCTTCAAGGAATGGCTGTATTCGCTTTTTAAATGGCCCTTTAAAATGCCGTGATCAATAAAATCCCATGGGAGGAGTTCATCGAGGCCCCTGGGACGGTATACAAAAAATTCGGGGTTCACATCGGAACAGCGAAGGGCCTTTGTCCAGTCCCCTCCTGATTTGTGGCAGTTAAACAGGATTGAGCCAACCCTCCTATCCCCCAGAGAAATCATTGTTTGTATAAAGGCCCACTTGGGAAGGTCGGCGTTCACTTTAATGCCCCCTTCTTTGACAAGTGCCCTCCTTAACCACTTCTGTTTCTCTTTGAGGGAAGATACCTCCTCCATGGCACACCACTGAAAGGGGGTAAATGGTTTTGGTACAAAACAATTTATGCTCAGCCTGATCTGGCCAATCCTGCCGCGGGGAGCGGATTCCTTGACCATGCGGTGCTGAATGACCTTGACCAGATCCACAATTTTTTTGATGTCCTCCCTGGTCTCTGTGGGAAGACCGATGAGAAAGTATAGTCTCAGTGAAAAATCCCCTATTCTGGATACCAGCTGAGCCGCATCTGCGATCTGTTCCGTTGTGAGACGCTTGTTGATCACCTTTCGCAGACGATCAGAGCCGGCCTCAGGGGCTATAGCCAGTGACCGTTGTCCTGCCTTCTTTAAATCCTCGAGGAGTTCAAGGCTCAGGCTGTCTGCCCTCAAGGAGGAAACAGAAAAACCGCGCCCCTGTTCAACTATCTGAGAAGTCAGTCTTTCTATTTCAGGTATATCAGAAACTGCCGCACCCAGCAATCCCAGCTGGCTGCACCCTTGGAGGGCCTTTTCAATCGAGGCGGTAAGACTAGATCCCTCATGGATCCTTGGAGGGCGGTACACATACCCCGCGGCACAAAAACGGCATGAACGTCCACAGCCCCTCCCCAACTCGATCAGGATTTTATCAGAAAATTCCGCCTCCGGTGTGGTGATTCTGGAAAAAGCCACCTCTCTGTCCGGTGACATGTGACGGGGCACCTTAACCTTCTCGGGTATTTTTCCTCTGATCGGGAAGAATGACCGGAGCGTCCCGTCTTTGTTATATTCTGGGCGGTAAAGAGAGGGGACATAAAGACCGCTAATACTCCTGGCCAGGGTTTCCAGGGCATCTCCCTTATCCTCACACTGCTTTATCACCTCCAAAAAAAAATCCATAAATTCATTTAAGTTGGCCTCGGCTTCCCCCAACAGAAAAAAATCCACAAAGGAGGCCAATGGCTCTGGATTCAAAAAGGTGGTGACACCTCCCGCCATGACAAGTGGAAGAAGAGCGTCCCTCTCCCCTGAAAAGAGGGGGATCTTTCCTAGCTCCAGTATCTTCAGTATGTTGGGGTAGTCATTTTCAAAGGAGAGAGAGAAGGCCACAAGGCCGAATTTGTGAAGGGGGGTCTGTGTTTCCAGTGAAAGGAGCGCCCTTCCCGACCGAAGGTAGAGGGACATTTCGTGACCTTCGGGCAGGAAGACGCGTTCCGCTACAACATCCCGCCTCCTGTTCAGGAGATCATATACTATCTGAAACCCCAGGTTTGACATTCCCAGGCGATAGGCGTTGGGGTAGGTTAGAGCAACGGATAGCTTACCCCCCCAATCTTTTCTGACAGCCCCCTTTTCCGCTGCCAGTCTAGCCCGATAAAACGGGATAATATCACCTTTCATGCCAGCACTTAGGGGCTTCCCCCCAATTGGAATGTTGGAATGATGGAACAATGGAATAATGGGTTCTGGGGAATTGCCGGAGTGTTTTATTGGGAAAATCAAGTTGACAAAGCATGACCGAAATGAGAACTTCCGATCTAATCCATTCGGTAGAAGACGAATTTATACCTTCCATTATTCCGCTATTCCATTATTCCATGAGTGCGGCAAGACTGCCAAATCTCAGTAAAATCTAGAATTTCAATAAGTTGTAGGATTTCCGAGACGTTCAATTACTCTTCCCGACAGGCCAAGATGTTATGATTTGGAGCAAGCCCATCCTGGCCTCCGGTCCGTACTGCCCTGGGACGGACAAGCAATGGAGCGAGACCTTTGAAAAACGCCCTCTTTTGGCCAATCTCGGCGTCAGACTCAAATTTCAATCCTCGAAATATTCAATATATTCCTGTGGTTGAAATTCTCGCCTTCCTTGACCTTGACCAAAATTGAGCATTTTTCAAAGGTCTCGGAGCATTATCCTGCTCAACCCTGGCTTTGAGGCAAAGTGACGTTAGTCTTGCGGATCAATCTGCCTTGGCCCGGAGAAAGGTGGGATAGTCTAAATTTTCCTTTCGGAGGTGGAGTCTTCCCAGAAGGCCCCTGCCCCTTTCTTGGGCCTTTTCATCTTTGGAATAGGCCGAAAGACCCGATCCCTTTCTTTGGAACGTGGGGATATCCAGGGGCTCGCCGTTCATCTTTACGGTCCAGTCTTCTTCAACCTCTTCAGGATTTACATCTCTGAGATTGATCACCTTACCATAACTGGAACCTATGGCAAAGCTCTTACCATAACGCCCATCGTATTCATCATCGTCAGTACTATCTATGCCGGTGGCAATGACAGTTACCTGGACCTCATCCTTCATCTCTTCATCCAAGACCATCCCCCAGAAAATATCTGCACTTTTATTCACCTCACCCTTTACAAAACAGGACGCCTCATCCACTTCATCCATTGTCATATCGGGTGGGCCGGTTATGTTCATAAGGAGGCCCTTGGCACCATCAATGGTGATATCCTCCAGGAGCGGGCTGTTGATAGCCATTTGGGCGGCTTCAAGTGTCCTTTTTTCTCCAGAGGCCCTTCCCATCCCCATGATAGCGGTTCCCATCTTCTCCATGACCCTTTTTACATCGGCAAAATCCAGGTTGATAAATCCGTTACTTATGATCAATTCCGAGATCCCTTTAACAGCCTGGAGCAGAACATCATCCGCTCGGACAATAAGATCTCTAAATGTCGAAGCTTCGCTCCCCAGGGTCTTGAGACGTTCATTGGGGATAATTATGAGGCTGTCTACATCATCCTTCAACTTATCGATCCCATCCATAGCCCTGTTCATCCGCTTTTCCCCCTCGAAATCAAAGGGTTTGGTTACCACGGCAACTGTGAGGGCACCGCTTTCCCTGCATTCACGGGCAGCCACCGGGGAGGCGCCCGTTCCTGTTCCACCCCCCATACCGGCCGTCAAGAAGATCATATCGGAGCTCCCAACGGCATCCCTGATCTCATTGATGCTCTCCTCGGCTGCCCTCTCCCCGATCTGAGGGTCAGCCCCTGCACCCAACCCCATGGTGATTGAGGGACCGAGTTGAATCTTGCGCGAACACATTGAGCGGTCAAGATCCTGACAGTCTGTATTGGCTACGATAAACTCGACCCCCCTCAGGCTGGAAGAAATCATGTTGTTGATTGCATTTCCTCCTGCCCCCCCAAGACCCAACACCTTGATCCTGGCGTTGTATTTCCCCCTGCTGCCTTCATCCACAAATTCGAATTTCATCTCGCCCCTCCTTTGTTCTATTGTTTAAAAAAACATCTCTTTCAATCCACCAATTCCTTGCTTATCCGAGCAACGCTTTTTTGCCAAATCCCCCTTTGACCGATGAACTCAAATGACCTCTTCAAACCACCGTTTCATTCTGCTTAAGACCCGTTCGAAGATGTTGCTGTCCCTGATTCTGAACTTCTTGGGCTTTTTGCCCGTCTTTGACCCATAAATCACCAGACCCACGGCAGTTGCATACATGGGCTTGTTTACGACCTCCAACAAACCGCTTACGCCCTGAGGATATCCCACACGGGCAGGGGCGTTAAATATCTGCTCCGCCATTTCTGTAATCCCCGTGAGTTCTGATGAACCGCCAGTCACAACTACTCCCGAGCTGATCTGGTCATCGTATCCTGAGCGCACGAGTTCGCTGTAGATCAGAGAAAATATCTCCTCGACGCGCGGCTCCAAGATCTCTCCGATAATCTGGCGCGACAGGGTTCTCGGTCTTCTTCCTCCCACACCCGGCACCTCGATGGTTTCATCTTTTCCTATCAGGGATGAAAGACAACATCCGTATTTGATCTTGATCTTTTCCGCTTCTATCTTGGGTGTCCTGAGTCCCACGGCAATGTCATAGGTGAGGTTGTCGCCCCCTAAGGCCAGGACCGATGTATGTTTGACAGCTCCTTTTGAAAAGACAGCCATATCGGTCGTCCCGCCACCGAAATCGAGAAGGGCCGTTCCTAGGTTACGTTCTTCCTTCGACAGAACCGCTTCGCTGGATGCCAGGGACTCCAGGACGATATTGCAAACATCCAGCCCTGCTCGATTCGCACACTTAATGATGTTTTGGGCTGAGGTAACTGCACCCGCCACCATATGTACTTTGGCCTCCAGTCGAACACCGGACATCCCAAGGGGATCCACGATTTCGCCCTGATCATCTACGATAAATTCCTGGACGAGGGTGTGAATCACCTCTCTATCCATTGGTATGGCAACTGCACTGGCGGCCTCGATAACGCGCTCAATATCCTTCTTCGTCACCTCCTTTTCCTTGAGCGCGATCACCCCATGGCTGTTAAAGCCCTTTAGATGGCCGCCCGCAATGCCGGTATATACGGAGCTGATCTCACATCCGGCCATGGTCTCCGCCTCTTCCACTGCCTCTTTTATGGAATTAACGGTCTGCTCAATATTGATCACAACCCCTTTTCTGAGTCCCTCAGACGGGTGGCTCCCCATACCAATGATCTCTGTACCATCGGGACGAACCTCTCCCACTACAGCACAGATCTTGGTCGTTCCGATATCCAGGCCGACAATGATCTCTTTGGACATCTTTCCCTCACCTCCCGACCTCAGAGCAGTCTGAATCTTTGAACCCACTGACGATCGTCAAATCGGAAACCGTTTCTTTCCTATCAGCCACCCTTTACGACCTTTCCCTTGATACCATCTCGAAAGGAGACCACCACGCCATCCGTATAAGTCAAATCAACCTTATTCACTTGGTCAATTTGGCCTGTCTCTTTCAGGTGTCTTGAAACCCTCCTCAATTTACCCATCCCACTCCCAAAACCATTCTCCATCAATTTGATCTCGGCCCCGATGTCGTTGTAATAAAGTGAGAGCATTTCATCTTCCCTAACATTTATTTCAGACAGCCGGTTTAACGACCATGGACCTTCTTCGGCCTCCAGGTTCCTCATGACAAAGGCAGCCCTTCTCAGCTGCTCCCGCCTCTTTGATCCGGCCCTGTCAACACCGGTAACAAGCGGGAAATCAACACCCTCTGACGGTGAAACTTCCTTGAACACCTCCCCGCGCCGGTTGATATAGTAGAGCTTTTCCATGGCGAGTACACCCAGAGGCCGCTCCTTTTCAGCCCGGACAATCAGCGAGTGTGGAAACTGCCTCTCCAGTCTGACTGATCTTACCCAGGGATGCCTCTCCATCTCTTTTTTTAACTTATTCAGGTTAAGGGCCAGAAGATTCAAATTAGAGTTCAGACTGCATGACGTTATGAGTTCGTCTCTAAGCGTTCCCTCGACTCCCTCCACCTCAACCCGTTCAAGCTTCATATAGGGAGAGGAGAGCAGGTAGTGATAGAGGGATATGAAGGACAAGCTGATCACCGCCATAACGGCTACAAGGATCAAGACCTTGACCATTCCCGATCCAATCCGATGGACCACACTGAAAACGGGCAAAATATATCGCTTCACCCCATATGAGCGGTCGCCATGGCGCGATGGTCTTTGCCTTTTCCTCTTGACAGGTCGATTTACCAGAAGAGCGCGCTGTTTCATTCCTCACCCACCACCTTGATTTCCGGCTCAAGGTTGATGCCCGTTTTTTCTTTCACCCTTTCCTGGACCAGGGATAGTAAGGCCAATATATCATCGGCTTTGGCCCCCCCTGTATTAATGATAAAATTGGCATGTTTATGGGAAACCATGGCGCCCCCGATCCTCTTCCCCTTGAGCCCTGTTTGTTCGATGAGTCTTCCTGCATAGTCATTGGGGGGATTCCGAAACACGGAACCGGCGCTGGGGTATTCCAATGGCTGGCGTTCCTTTCGCCGTCTGAGATAACCTGAGATACGCTCTCCTACGACCCCCTCACCCTCCCGATCCAACCCGAAAACGGCTCCGATAATCACCGACCCTTTGTCCACCTTGAGGGTCCTGTAGGAGAACTCGATCTGAGAACGATCCCTTATCGCCAGATCTCCTTTCGGGGTAAGCAGGTGGATTTCCCTGACCCTTTCTCCAATCTCATATCCAAAGGCCCCGGAATTCATTGCAACCGCCCCACCTACCGTCCCCGGTATCCCTGCCATGAATTCCAATCCTCCCAGTCCTGAATCCCGGCAATAGGCCAGGAGGTCCGTGAGCCCCACGCCCCCACCTGCCATTAGGGCCGAATCAGCCGTTTCACACCGCTCAATAGCAGCCAGCGATCCACGGAGTAAAATGACCAGGCCTTTCAAACCCTCATCCTTCACCAGCAGGTTGCTGCCCCTGCCCACCACCAGATACGGGATAAACTGTTTGCTCAGATACGCGATCAGCCTTTGAAGCCTTCCCATGTCTGTTGCCTCGTAAAGGGCTTCTGCCTCCCCTCCCACATGGAAGGTGGTGCGCTGATCCATGGGACAGCCAAACCAGAGGCCCTCTCCAGCCAACCTGGCCAGTCCCTCTTTTTGCCTGTTGTCCATCAATTTATTCCACGCCAACTCTTTGTCTTGCGGAGAGGGCTGTAAATATGTTCTTAATAAACTCGAGTACCGTGGGGTTTGGCCATTTCTTTCAGGCGCTCTCTAAACCTGTAGTCCCATGGTGGCTGATATTTGGGGTTTTGCCAAAAGCACTGAGAAGCCAATAAGGGTTCATGGGGGAAAACCCCAAATATCAGCCACTGCGAAAGTGAGAAGTAAATTCACTTTGAGAGAGCGCCTTCAAGAAACACCCAAACCCCACTCTACAAATCCTATTATTTCTCCCAGACTTATTGAGAATTTGCGGCTGTACCCTTTTGAGCGCAATTCAATTTTGGCAGACCAAGGGGATATCCGTTTTTCTACATCAGCCTTTCCAAGAGCCGGTCTCCCACCCCATAAATGCTGCCCGCGCCAAGGGTTATCACCAGGTCTCCTGGTCTTACTACCGATAAGATGGTTGAGAGGACCTCTTCCTCTTGGTCGCAAAAAATGACCTCCTTATGCCCATGTTTCTTTATTCCTTGCGCCAGCCGTTCCCCGGTCACCCCATCGATGGCGTTCTCCCCTGCAGAATAGATGGAAGTTACCATAAGGACATCCGCCTCGTTAAAGCTGATCACAAACCGGTCAAAAACGGCCTGGGTGCGCGTATACCTGTGAGGCTGGAAGGCCACAACCAGCCTTCTCTCCGGCCAACATTCCCTGGCGGTTTTTAGGGTCGCCATAATCTCAGTGGGATGATGTCCGTAATCATCCATCACCACGATGCCCCCCTTTTCTCCTTTGACATGGAAGCGCCTCTCAAGGCCACCCAAACTCCTGAGCCCTTCCCTGATCACCCCTTTGTCCAGGTCCAGTTCGAGGCCAACACCAATAGCTGCCAGGGCGTTCAGCACGTTGTGTTCTCCCGGCATCCCCACGACCATTTTTCCCAACGACCGATTCTTATAAATGACCTCAAAACTGACCCCGAACCCTTCCTGTTCCACACCTCTCGCTCTCAAATCGGCCTGAGAGGTCATGCCATAGGTCAGACACCTTTTCCTGAGCGCTGGGATAATCCCTTGTATTTCTTCGTTGTCCAGGCAGACGATGGCCATTCCATAAAAGGGGATTTTGTTTATAAAATCGATAAAGGTCCGGCGGATCGCTTCCATATCTCCGTAGTGATCCACGTGCTCATGATCCATATTGGTAATCACCGCAACAGTGGGAGATAAGGCGAGAAAAGAGCCGTCGCTTTCGTCAGCCTCGGCCAACAGGATATCCCCCTGTCCCAACTTGGCATTTGACCCGCCCCAGATATCCAGCCTGCCACCGATGACCACCGTTGGATCGAGATGCCCGCACATGAGGATAGATGCAACCATAGAGGTGGTGGTGGTCTTACCGTGGGCGCCTGCGATCGCTATCCCGTATTTGAGCCGCATCAGTTCAGCCAGCATTTCTGCCCTTGGTATGACAGGGATGTTCCGGTCTCTTGCCTCCAAGATTTCAGTGTTGTCCTGGCCCACGGCCGAGGAATAGACCACCACGTCCGCTTCTCCCACATGTTCTCCCTTATGACCAATGGAGATATTCCCCCCCAGGCCGGTGAGGCGTCTGGTGACAGCCGTATCTTTCAAATCGGAACCGCTTACGTCATATTCCAGGTTGATAAGGAGTTCGGCGATCCCGCTCATACCGATACCCCCGATGCCTACGAGGTGGATGTGTTTTGCCTTCCCGAATTTGTGCATTGCTTAACCCGTGTTTGACCGAGAATTTGAGATAAAAACCGTTGATTTCGCCGAGGCACCATCAAAAGCCAAGGTCATTTTTTCTTACATCCGCAATTCAATGCCTTCAGTTGCCACTGACAGCCAACATTCCCGTCAGTTGATCGACGATTATCCTGGCGGCATCGCGCCGACCCACCCTGCGCGCGTTCTCTCCCATTCTATCCAGGCCCACGCGGTCATCCATGTACCCCTTTATGACCAGACCCAGCCTCTCGGCGCTCATATCCCCTTGAAGGATCATCTCAGCGCCTCCCGCCTGGACCAGACTGCGGGCGTTTACCTCCTGATGCTGGTTTGCCGCGTAGGGGTATGGGATCAGGATTGATGGCTTGCCCAGGGCAGCCAGTTCGGATAGGGTGGTTGCTCCTGCCCTGCTTATCACCACACGTGCGCGCTGGTAGGCCCGTGACATGTCCTTGATAAACGGAACGATCTCACCGGTTAGCCCCCTGTCTCTATAGTCTTCCACCACTCTGGTATAATCCATTTCCCCTGTTTGATGGATGACTTCCGGAACCTTTCCCGCCTTTTTCATGTGTGTCAGGGCCTCTGCAAAGGCCTCATTTATGGCCCTGGCTCCCTGACTCCCTCCAACAACCAAGATAGTGAAATCGGCCCTTGTCCGAGGTTCCGTCCCAGCTTTTGAGAAAAGCTCCTCCCGAACCGGATTGCCCGTAAGGATTATCTTATCCCCTCTCAGATGGGCCCTGCTTTCCTCAAATGAAATCAAGACACGGTCTACGATCCAGGATAATAAACGGTTTGTAAGGCCTGGAAAGGAGTTCTGCTCATGGATCGCCGTTGGTATCCCCGCAAGTCTGGCCGCCAGACAGATGGGGCCGGCAGAATATCCCCCCACTCCCAGGACCAGCGCGGGGGAGAATTCCCTGATGATCGCCAAGGACTGAAAAAGAGCTCCCGGCAATTTGACCAGCACGGCCAAACCATTTTTCCACCCGCGCCCCTTGAGGCCCTCAACATGGATGGATGAAACAGGGTAACCGTAGCTGGCCAGTATCTTTGCTTCCATCTTCTTACGTCCTACGACAAACAGGATTTCTGTCTTCTCAAATCTCCCCTCCAGTTCCCTCGCAATCGCTATACCCGGAAAGAGATGTCCGCCGGTCCCGCCACCCGCTATTATGAAACGCCCCATTCCCGCCTCATGTCCTGGAGGAAATATTCAGCAGGATCCCGATGCTCAAGAGGTTGATAATCAACGATGATCCCCCGCTGCTTATGAGGGGAAGCGGGAGCCCCTTGGTTGGGAGCAATCCCATGACCACGCCCATATTTACCATCACCTGAAGACCGATCATGCAGGTCAGGCCAAGGGCCAGATAACTGCTGTAAAGGTCCCGGGCCTTGAGAGCGACCTTGATCCCTGAAATAATCAGGATCCCGAATAGAACAATGATCGCGGTGACACCCAGCAGCCCCAGTTCTTCTCCTGCAATTGGGAGAACAAAATCAGTGTGGGGTTCAGGGAGATAAAACAACTTCTGTTTGCTGTTTCCAAGACCCGCCCCAAAAATACCCCCGGATCCAAAGGCCAGGAAGGAATGTATGATCTGAAAGCCGATACCGTTTGGGTCCTCCCAAGGGTTGAGAAAGACGAGCCATCTCTTGAGTCTGTAATCGGCCTGCCAGACAAGCCAAAGGACAACCGGAGCGGAGAGGGCTACAACTGAAAAGAGCTGCAGGAATCTGACGCCCCCGACAAATAGGACGAGCAGGATCCAACATCCAAGGATAAGGACCGTTCCCAGATCCGGTTGAAGGAGAATGAACAGCATGAAGGCCCCTGCCACCATGAGATGAGGCAAAAGCCCTCTTGAAAATGTCTTTATGTTTACCCCTTTCTTGGCCATGGAGTAGGCCATGAAAACCGCCAACGAAAATTTTGCCAGCTCAGATGGCTGAAAAGAAAACCCCTTCCATCTTAACCACCTACAGGCACCGCTCACCTTGTAACCCACGCCCGGGATAAGCAACATGACTAAGAGACAGAAACTGATAAGTAAAAGGGGATAGACAAGCCGTGAGTAGAGGGTGCACGGGATATATCTTGCCAGTATCATAAGGCTGACCCCCAGCACACAAAAGAAGGCCTGTCTCTTGAGATAGTAATAACTATCTCCCATACGGTGCTCTGCCAAATGGGAACTCGCGCTATAGACCACCACCAGTCCGAGGCCGATCAGAAGAATGGTTGGTACCAAAATAAGGTAGTTGTACTCAGAATTTGAGGTCTTTTTCTCAGCCATGAACAAATTTCTCCACGGCACTCCTAAACACCCTGCCCCTGTGGGAATAGTCAGAAAACATATCAAAACTGGAACATGCCGGAGCCAGCAACACCACATCGCCCCTCTGTGCCATTGAAAAGGCCTTGGAGATCGCCTCTTCCATATCCCCGGCCATGGAATAGGGGATAATCCCCTCAAAGGATTTGGCCAGCAATCCCTTGGCCTCACCCAGGAAGACGCCCCCCCTGACCCTGTCTCGGGATGCCCTGACAAGAGGGCTGTACTCGGCCCCTTTGTCTCTCCCCCCTGCGATTATGACCAGCGGCTGATCAAAACTCTGAACGGCCTTTACCGCAGCGTCCACATTGGTGGCCTTGGAGTCGTTATAAAACAGCACCCCGTCATGCGCCCCGACCCTCTCAAGCCGGTCTGGCAGCCCCCTGAACCCTGAAATAGTCTCCTGAATGACCCTCGGATTCAGTCCGAGTGCCAGGCCGACCAAGACGCAGCCTAAGAGATTTTCCAGATTATGCTCACCCACAAGACCAAATGATTCCAGAGAAAACCATTTGCTCTCCATACCGTTCAGACTTGCTTTTGCCTTATTATTTTCCAGAGTGGCGTGCCGCCCTTTCCTTTTTTCAATCCCATAACGCAAGACGGAAACCTGAGAGGCGGGGTTTATTGAGGAGAGCCTCTTGTCATCGTCATTCAGGATGAGAAACGAACCGGCCTCCTGATTTTTGAATAGCCTGAGCTTTGACTGAACATAGGCCTCGTAGCTCGAATAGCGGTCCAGGTGGTCCGGTGAGATGTTCAAAATGACCGAAATGAAAGGACAAAAGGCGTCGATCGTGTCCAGTTGGAAACTGCTCACCTCAACCACCGCATAATCCGCTTTCTGCGTCCCCGCAGCATAGGCCGTCAGAGGGGTTCCGATGTTGCCCCCCACAAAGCACTCAAGACCTGCATTTTTGAGCAGAAGGCCCAGAAACTCTGTAACCGTTGACTTTCCGTTGGTACCGGTCACGGCAATCACGGGTGTCTGGATCAGGCGGCTTGCAAATTCCAGTTCACCCATCACGGGCACGCCCCTCTCCATGGCAGCCAAAAAAGGGGGAATATCCTGGGGTACACCGGGGCTGACAATGATGAGATCCGCACCCAAAAATGTCTCTTCCCTGTGCCCGCCGGTCTCCAGAGAGACCCCCATATCCCTGAGCTCCCTTAAGACCTTCTCCTCAAGCTCCTGTTCAGGCCTTATTTCACTTACAGTTACCTTTACCCCTCGGTGAGCCAGCCACCGGGTAGTCCACAACCCGGAAATCCCCAGACCCACAACAAGGGTTTTGGCTGCCGGCCCGACGGGCACTACGCCCCGGAGGGACTTTGGACTTTGGAATCGGGAGTTCGGAATTACCGGCTTCATCTTTATCTCAGTTTCAAGGTGCTGAAGGAAAAGAGGGCCAGAATAATGGCGATGATCCAAAACCTCACGATCACCTTTGGCTCGGGCCAGCCCTTTAACTCAAAATGATGGTGAATGGGGGCCATTCTGAAGATCCGCTGTCCCCCTGTAAATTTGAAATAGGCCACCTGGAAGATCACGGAAAGGGCCTCAAAGACAAACAGCCCGCCTACCAGGATCAACACCAATTCCTGCTTTGTGATAACCGCCACGGTTCCCAGGACAGCCCCTAAGGAAAGAGAGCCCACATCACCCATAAAGACCTCTGCCGGATAGGCATTGTACCACAGGAAGCCCAGACCGGCTCCCACCACGGCGCCGCATACAACTGAGATTTCACCTGCCCCGGGCACATACGGGATCTGCAGGTAAGAGGCGATCCTTACATGCCCAGCGAGATACGAGAACACCAGATAGCTTCCAAAGGCGACAGTCAGGGGGCTGATGGCCAGCCCATCCAGCCCGTCAGTCAGATTGACGGCATTGGAGGCCCCGACAATAACGAATACAACCAGGGGGATGTAGCCCAGACCCAGGTCCGGAGCCACCTTTTTGAAAAAGGGTACGGTCAAATGGGAATCAAACCCGGGATAGATATGGAGTGCGACGGCGACGAAGAGGGCCGCTACGATTTGAAGGGAGAACTTCCAGGTCATGCTGAGTCCGCGACTGTCTTTTCGGGTGATTTTTAGGTAATCATCCACAAAACCGATACCGCCGAATGAGAGGATAACAAACACAACAATCCAGACATAAATGTTGTTGAGTTCAGCCCAAAAGAGTGTAGAAACGACAATTGACGGCAAGAGAAAGAGCCCTCCCATGGTAGGGGTCCCTTCCTTGCTTTTATGGTTCGGTGGTCCGTCCTCTCGAATGAACTGACCCATTTGCATGGCTGAAAGCCTTTTTATGGCCCATCCGCTTATTATGAAACAGACCGTCAGGGCCGTCAGGGTTGAAAGGACAGTCCTGAATGTCAGGTATCTAAAGACGTTCAGCCAGGATATGTCTGTATGAAAGAGGTAAATCAGTTTGTAAAGCATAGGAACCTTTTGAGCTTAGGCTGTGGCAGCATGCCAGTATTCACTTTTATGCGGGACTTCCCTACTGCCCATGGCTGCAATCACCGCACTCAAGAGGTTGTCTATCCCAAAGGGTTTGAGAAGCTTGCTCGCAATATGAGGCATCTCCTTATCCGGGAGCCCCAATTCAGACGGGTTTCCGGTCATGATGATGACCTTTTCCTTACGTCCGATCTTTTTCATGCTCTTTAACATCTCGATCCCATCGAGTCTCGGCATATTGATATCCGTTATGACCAGATCAAAATCGGCCTTTTCCAATCTTTCAAGGGACTCCTGTCCGTCCCTTGCAAGGGTCACCTCGAACCCTTCTCTCAGGAGGGCCTCGGATAGCAGAAACCGTATGCCTTTTTCGTCATCCACCACTAG
The DNA here is from genome assembly GCA_016783065.1 of Desulfobacteraceae bacterium. Lineage (GTDB taxonomy): Bacteria > Desulfobacterota > DSM-4660 > Desulfatiglandales > Desulfatiglandaceae > JABMQV01. The sequence continues at coordinate 15,614 of JADHXI010000092.1, forward strand.
AATTCTTTTTGTTGCACCCATGAAAGCCCTCCTGTTAGGATACGTTGTCTCTCAATTTTTCAACCACCCTTTCAAGCCCGATTTTGCGTGAACCTTTTAGCAAGATCAGATCTCCTTTTCTTAAATTTTCCCTAATTTTTTCCGCCATTTCGGCGTGGCTCCTTACCTCCTTTGCCTGGCTTGATGACATGCCCGTGCCAATGGCACCCTGTATCATCTCAGTTGCATGCTCCCCCATTGCCAGGAAACGGTGGGCGCCAAGTCGTGCCACGCTTTGTCCGGCATCGTAGTGAGCAGAGGCCGCGGTGTCCCCCAGTTCCAGCATT